>NZ_JBHWZJ010000114.1:0-19759 GCF_042728415.1 Streptomyces sp. NPDC060198
GGCCCAGGGCGTCAAGGTCGTTCGTACAGTGGCGCGCTCCACCTTGACGCCCTGAACCACGACCGCTCCACGGTGTGTGGGTCGAAGGCGGACGGGATGGGAGCTGGGGGAAATGTTGGTGCGGGTGGCGGCTCTCACAGAATGTCAGTTTTCTACAGCAGCTCAGAGAATGCATTCTTCAGGAATGCGTGCGCCGAAACGGGGTCGGTCACGTAACCCTCGAATTCGAAGTTATTGTCCTCTTCCTGAACTGGACTCATTACCCCTTTATTTTCACCGTAGCGGATGGGGAAGGCTACTGCCTTTGACCACCCGGAAACTTCCTTTGCTGAGATTAGATTTGTTGAAAGGCTTCCTGTCACTCTTATTTTCAGGGGGCTGTATTCGTAATGCACGGATCCGTGAAAAGCTCCGTTGTAGTCTATGGAGTCCATCGGCGCCAGGAGAGGGGAGGTGCCGCGCAGGAACCACCAAGTAACCTCGGCATAGTCCTCGCACTCGTCAAGCGTGGGCGGTTCGGCGCCGTCGTGTTCTACTGCATTTCGGAGCTGCTTCATTCGGTGCAGCATGCGTTTGCGGATTACGCCCCAGTGCTCAAGTAGCCCTAGCCATCCAATAGACCTCGATTCAGGATACTGACTGAACCCATACAGTGAATCCAGATGGTCCAGTCGAGTTTGCATTGATCGCTTTAGTGCGAGTATTGCGTCAATTCTGTCGAATGTTGCGTGACCAGTTTTGATTCTGTAGTCGGCATGCAGATGCGAGGATTCCGAGCGTCGTTTAAGTTCGACGCCGTCCCCCCAGAGGGCATCTCTTGAGGATCCGTCTATATAACTATCTGCGAGCGTGGCATCAAGCCACCAGGTCGCACCCTTGTCTCCCATGTCGACAGCATATTTAGCTGACCACTTGGGTGGTAGGGGTTTGATGGAGAGGTGCCACCCAGGGTGCAAGAGCGCTGTTGGCGGGCTCACACCATGCCTCGTCGAGGCCCTCTTTGGGAGCGCGCAGAGGTCGTGGGAGGTGCCGAACGGCGAACAACGCTGAAAGTCGTTGATGGCTCGTCGGTAGATCGTGGCGGGACCACAGGTCGAAGGTGCCGTACGTCACGTGCGGCGCAGCCAGTCGACCTGCCACCAGGCTCCCCAGCGGTTGACTTGAAAGCTGGTCACGACGAAGCCGCGGACTGCTCAGGCCGCTAACCGTGGCCCTGGCCCGAGGGACTGTCAGTGCCGCGTCCTAGGCTACTCAGATCACCGAAGTGTCCTGGGGGATACATGGCTACCTGGCTCCTGAGCTGCAACCCGAAGAAGTTCGACCTTGACGGGCACCGTCGTGACGGTCACGTTTTGGACTCGTGGACCGTCGTGCGGTTTGTGGACGAAGTGGGGGCCGACGACGAGTTCGTGTTGTGGGTAGGCGGTCAGAACGCTGGAGTGGTCGCCTACGGGCACTTCACCGGTGCCGCCGAGTACGGACAGCCTGATCTTCGCTACTGGGCCGAAGATCCAGGGCCGCGGCACTACGTCCCGTTGGTGGTTGACAAGTGGCTGGATCTGCGTGTCCCGAAGCAGCAACTCTTTACCGATCCGCGCATGGCCAACGCCACGATCCGCAGGCAGCCGTTTGCCGGCAGTCCTCACCGGCTGACTGATGAAGAATGGTGCGCCGTACGTGACGCCATCAGCGTGTCGGAGGGCGCGGACCCCGATTGGGACCTTGTTCCGGGAGACGAGATCCGCAGAGTTGACCTCCATGCGAAGTACGGGGGGAGCAGCCAGAACGGCATCTCCCCGTGCAGCACCTCGGACAACATCCTGATCTTCACCGCGCCGAGTTCAGGTCACCAGCACGGTTACTACGACACCTGGAATGAGGACGGCACCTTCCATTACACCGGCGAGGGGCAGACTGGCCCCCAAAGGATGATCCGGGGCAACAGAGCAATCCTGGAACACAGCCAGACCGGCAAGCGTCTGCGCCTCTTCGATGGAGCCCGAGGAACAGTGCGCTATCTCGGGGAGTGGACGCTCGATGCCGAGGAGCCGTACACGGAGGACGAGGCGCCGGCCACCGGTGGTGGCGGGCTCCGGAAGGTCATCCGCTTCCACATGGTGCCGATCAAGGCCACCATTACCGCGCCCGAAGTCAAGATCGGGCAGGACTACATGGCGCCAGACGAAACCGTCACGCCGGCACCGGCCACCCCGAGCACACCAGACCCCGACCTCGTGGGACGCAACCTGTCGACCCACCGGAGGCTACAAAACCTGCTGGCCGCAGAAGCTCAGAGCCGCGGATACGTTCCGCTGTCTCCCGACGTCTCCGATCCCGACTTCGACCTTGCATGGCGGGAAGGTGAGGGCCGCTTGACCGTGTGCGAGGTCAAGTCACTGACGCCGTCGAACGAGGCCCGTCAGCTTCGTGCAGGGCTTGGGCAGGTCCTTGACTATCAGGATCAGCTACGAGAGAGGGCGCCGGGGATTTCCGCCGTCTTGTGGGTGGAGCGCGAGCCGTCTGAGCATCGGTGGATCGACTTGTGCCAGCGCGTCGGCGTGACCCTTGCGTGGCCGGGAGCGGAAGAGTCAGCGTTCCGGCCGCCCGAGACTGACATCCACCGCTGACATCAACGGCGGTGGACGCAAGCGGTTCTCGGCGTACCGTCTGGGCTGCGTGGCCGTGCTTGGGCGGGTGCACCCCGGGTAACCGATCGAACTTACAAAGCAGATGTCGGCGGTTCGAAACCGTCCGCGCCCACCAGGGACGGACGCCGGGTGAGAGCCCGGTTTTGGCCCCTCAGTCGTGTTCGACTGGGGGGCCTTCTCGTGCCCGGAGTCCACGAAGAGTCCACATCCCCAAACGATCATGGATCATCCGTCACTCGGCGAGGGGGGAATCAGCGCTCGGGTACGGGGAGGGGCCTCGACGCAGGTGGCGGGCGCGACAGGAGCCGGCCAAGGGCCGTACCGCCGGTTGTACCGGTGAGGGTCCGTCATTGCTCACAGTGAACCGCTCCGCATCCAGGTAGGCCCTGACCTGCGTGCTTTCAACTTTCCCCGCGCCACCCCGGTGCCTGAGCGGCGGCGACCCGTCTCACCCCCTCCCGTACCGCCGAGCCCTGCCCCTACCCTGTGCACATGCCCTCCCTCTCGTCCGATGCCGCTTCCGCGCGTTCGCTGCCCGTGGTGAACGCGGACATCCGCGCGCTGTGGCAGCGCGGCGGCGGGCGCCTGTCGCCCGAGGCCCGCCGCGAGTACGAGCGACTGCTCGCCGAGTGGGCCGCCGCCGTCCGGGGGGACACGGCCGAGGCGGCGTGACCCGCGGACGATCAACTGGGGCCGGATGCGACGGCGTTCATCGACAAGGGCTCGTGGTGGTGCCGGATGGGGTACCGCTCTCGCGGGAGGCGGGTTGGGGCCGTCCCGTCAGCTCGCTCGTCGCGTCCCTGAACGTCGCGTGTCGCTCGCTGAACCCGTCCATCACCCCGCTCCGAACGGCGCGGTGATCCGCCCCGCCGGAGCGGATTACCCGGGGGCGCGTACTGCCAGTCTCACCTGCGCACTCCGCTGCGCCCCGCGCGCACCGGCAGTGAGCGGGCGCGCCTCTGCCGGTGGCATGTGCGCCTGCCGCCGGGCAGTTGCCTCGGGCACCGTTGAGGGTGCGGGGGAGCCTGATCGCGGGGCCGGTGGAAGCGGACCGGTCGGAGTGCGGAGGCAAACGGGGGGGGCGACGGTGATCGTGGGACGACGAAGGGGTGGGTACACATGGCGCAGACGAGATGCGGGGCCCTGACGCAGCGCAGGACCCGGTGTGTGAAAGAGGCGATGACGGGGACCTCGCGGTGTCATCTGCACCAGGGGGCTTGGTCGCCGTACGAGGTGGCGCGGCGCAAGCAGGCTGAGGCGAGGGCAGCGTTGCGGAGGCTGCGCAAGCAGGGGTAGGGCCGCGTGAGGGGAGGGGCCGGGGCGTGGGGGGGACGTCCCGGCCCGCGCACAGGAGCGGGCCGCTCAGCGGCAGCCGCTCAGGCCCTCGCGCTTCGTGCAGGCGCGGGCGTCGGGGCAGGCGCGGGGGAACCACCAGTAGGGTGCGCCCGAGGCGGGCTGGTGGCGCTGTTCGCCCAGGTTGAGGGCGGTGCCCGTCGATAGGGGGGCCGCGCACCAGACGCACGACCACCCCCGCTGTTGTTGTTCGGTCAGCTCGGATACCGGCGGCAGGTTCCTCACAGTCATGGCATCCCCGTGTCGTCATGCGTCGCGTCGTCATGGATCAGGCGTGGTCAGCATGACGGGCCGCGAGGGCCACAACGCTCACACTTCCGTGAGTGCACGCGCACGCGTGGTGACCGGAGTCCCGGTGATCGGGCGGCTGGGGCGGCCGGGCGGTCACAGGCCGATCCAGGTGGCCATGTGGCCCAGCGAGTCCGGGGTGCGGCGCGAGAGGTGCACCAGGCCCTTGATCGTCTCCCGGGCACCGGGATGATAGCGGGTCTGCTCCGGGGCGGCGTGCCGGGCATCCGCGAGGGAGCCGAGGGCCGCTTCGGTGTGGCCCGTCTCCATCTCGCAGCGGGCCCGGTCGATGAGGAAGTGGGCGCGCCGCGAGGTGGCGAGCCCGGCCGGCAGCTTGATGCCGTGGGCCTGGACGAGGGCGTCGTCGTACTGCCGCATCTCGATCGCCGCCGACATGCGGTGCATCGCCACATTGGTCGGGCCGAACGAGAGCCAGTGGATCCGGGTCGCCTCGCCCGTGCGCTCGGCGCAGCGGGTGGCCTCCGCGATGTGGGCGTCCACCAGGGTCTGCTGCTCCGCGCGCGCGGCGATCACCGAGGCGCCGAGGTGGAGTTGACCCCGTACGGCGAGTGACTCCCGGTCCTTCCCGGCGGAGGAAACGATCTCGTGCCCCGAGGTGATGAGCCGCTGCCCGATCCGGTACTCGCCCTCCCGGAAGTACACCAGCGCCCGCATGTACTGGCGGATCGCCGACAGGCAGGGGTCGGAGGCGCGCCGGGCCGCCCAGTCCATCCGGTCCAGGGCCACCGCGGACAGGTCGTAGTAGCCGAGCTTCACGCTCACGTCGTGCGCCGTACGGTACGTGGAGGCCAGCGCCTGCCACAGCTCCGACGATCCGGACCGCCAGGCGGCGGTGGTCAGTTCGGTGATGGTCGTCGGCAACATCCGTGCCGCGTTGCGCAGATGCGTGGCCCGCACCAGTACGCAGAGGTGCTGCGCGGCCTCGATCAGTTGCCCGGGGGAACGTTCCGGAATCGTTTCGTCGGCGCCCAGGTCGTACAGGTCCAGCGCCTCGCGGATGGGCCTTATCAATTCGGTCAGCCGGTCCTGCTGGAGCTCGGTGACGTACGGCTGACCCGTCAGCACCGACACGTCGATCCGCAGCACCTGGGCGACCGCCGCCACGAAGTCGAGGTTCGCCGGTTTGGCACCGCACTCGACCTGGTTCAGCAGGCTGTACGAGTAGGGCAGTCGCGCGGCCAGTTGACGTTGCGTCAACCGCGCAAGCCTGCGCTGCTCTTTGATCCGGGTGCCGGTGTGCTCGCCGACCTGGCTGGGCATGCGTTCTCCGTTTCTACACGAGTCACCGGGAAGGTACCCGCGCTCACTGTGGACGCGGGTGTCATGGGCTTCGATACCACTCGTTCCGGGGGTGGTTGCATCCGGCCGCGAGCGCGGGGTGGTATGGGCCGCATGACGACTCTGTACGTGTTCTGTTCTGCCGCCCCTCCGGTGTTCGACGTATTACGTGTAGTGAGAAATGCGCAGGTGCGCGGCTGGGACGTCTGCCTGGGCCTCACGCCGACGGCCGCGCGGTGGCTGGCGCCCCAATTGCCCGCGCTGGAGGAGGCGACCGGACGCCCGGTGCGATCCGAATACAAGATGCCCGGTGATCCGGACGTCTGGCCCCCGGCGGATGTGATTCTCGTCGCGCCGGCCACCTTCAACACGCTCAACCAATGGGCGCTCGGCATCACTTCGACCTTCGTCGTCGGCGTGGTCGCCGAGGGCGCCGGCAAGGGCATACCGATCGTGGCCATGCCCTGTGCGAACGCCGCCTACGTGCGGCATCCGCAGTTCGGGAGGTCTCTGGAGACCCTCCGGGAGGCGGGCGTGAACGTGCTCTTCGGACCCGGCGGATTCGAGCCCAACCGGCCGGGAGAGGGGAGACCCGAGGCCTTTCCGTGGACTCTGGCGCTCGACGCCGTGGACTCGGTTGTCAGTTCGGCGCCGTAATCTGTACGCATGTCCACTTTTCCTCCGGCGCCTGCTCCCGTGCGCTCACCTGACGCGGTGAACGCGGACATCCGCGCACTGTGGCAGTGTTCGGGCGGACGGCTGTCGCCGGAGGGCGAAGCGACGTATCAACGCCTGCTGGTCGAATGGGCGTCCGCGATGCACGGCGGCATGGCGGAGGCGGCCTGACCGGCGGCGCCCCGCCTTCCCGGTCCTGCCGCCTGCGTTCCCTCGTCTGTCAACCGCCCCCGGCGCCTCCCCGGACGACTTGCGGGCGAGCCCGACCCACCCGCGGGTCGGCCCCGGCTCACTCGCAGGCGACCCCGTCGCCGTCGCGGTCCAAATGGGCGCCGAAGCCGGGTTCTCCCCGGTGGATGGGGTTCGCCCCGGCGGCGCGGACGGCAGCACAGTTCGCGTAGTACGCCGTGGTGTCGGCGGGCGCGCTGCCGGCGCCGTCGCCGGTCCCGGCTCCGCCCGTGCCCGCCGTGCCTGACGTGCCCGACGAGCCTGAAGTGCCGTTCTCCGTGCCTTCGTCGGAGTCGGCTCCGGGACCCTCCTCGGTGCCGACTGCCGCCGGTTCCGGGGCGACGGTCACCTTCAAGGTCTCGGTGACCGTCGGCGCGGGCTTCGGCGGCGCGGTCACGGTGGCCGTCCTGGTGACCGTCACGGTCGGGACCGGCCTCGCCTTCGACGCGTTCTGGGCGTCCCGCTCTCCCGGAGCCGGATCGCCCGATGCCCCGAATCCGACACCGACGAAGAACAGCAGGCCGGCAGCGGGGAAGAGGACCCGCTTCCGGGTCCACTTGGGGCGCGCGCCCGGGGCGGGCGACAGTCGCGTGTACGGGTTGGTGCCCGGAGGGACGGGCGGCTGGAAGGACATGGACGAACCCCTTGGCGAGTGCTCGGACGGTCGGTGGAGGCCCGAACGTAGCCGTGGGCGCGGACAGGCCGGAGTCGTATCCTCCGTCGGTGGTGAAGCCGTGACCGTACGGTGAAGGGGGCGGTACGCGGCGTTCGAGGCGGTGTGCCGAACGCTGCCGGGATGCGCGTCCGGCGAGCGCGGGGCACCGTGGACGCATGGCTGTTCATCCGCCCGTGATCGTCTCTCCGCCGTCGTCGAACGGCGCGCGGAGAGTGACGGTGCGCGGACGGATCGTGGGACTGGCCCACGGGCGGGGAGAGGTGGCCGCGCTCCTCCGCACGGCGGGACTCGTACCGGACGGAGAGGAAGCCGACCTCGATCAGCCCGACCTGATCGAGTGGCGAGGCGGAGACCTCGAAACCTGGAGGTGAGCCCGTGAAGCTCCATCGCACTCCGCGGGCGCGGACCTCGATCGAGCCGCCTCCCGGCTACTACACCCCGCAGGCCACCCCACCCGACGACACGCAGCGCAGCCTCATTCTCGACTGGGCCGTCACCCAGCGGATCGCCGACGGCTGGCGGGTGGAATCACGCTCCGCCGCACAGGCCGTCCTCGTCCACGGACAGCCCGCCAACCATGTGCTGCACGCCTTGCTGACCATGTTCACCTGCTTCCTCTGGGGCCCGGTCTGGCTGGTGCTGACCCTGGTCAACAGGGTCGAGAGGGCCGTTCTGACCGTGGACGCGCAGGGGCACGTCGTCACCGTCACCGCACCCTGAACCGGTTCGCCGGCACCGCTCACCGTCGTCGGACGCGGCTTCCCGGGGGGTCCGCATCCGGGCCGTGCGGAACCGGGCGCCGACCGGTGGTGGGGCTCTTGTCAGTGGTGGGGGTCACACTGGAGTCATGTGCCGCAGTATCAAGACGCTCCGCCCGCCGGCCATCCCCGAGGAGGCCACCGAGGAGGACATGAGAGCCGCCGCCCTGCAGTTCGTACGCAAGGTGTCCGGCTTCCGTGCCCCCGCCGCGCACAACCAGGAGGTGTTCGACCGGGCCGTGGACGAGATCACGGCCGCCACGCACCGGCTTCTCGACGGCCTGGAGGTGCGGGGCGCCCACGTCCACACGACCGCGCACGGCTGACCGACGCTTCGGCGGCGGTTCGCCCAGGATGCGCAGGGAACCCCGCAGAGGACGAGCAGGGGACCTACAGGGCCGGCGGACGGCTCAGGGAGCGGGGGTGAGGGCGGCCGGAGCGGGGGCCGCCGCTGCGGCCGCCTCGGCGAGGGCCTGCTGCGCGGCGGCCGCGGGGCGGCGCATCACGATCGCGGCCAGACCGCCCGCGACGAAGAGCGCGAGCACCGAGATGGCGGTGCCGAACCAGGTGGCGCCCAGCCACTGGCCGCCGAAATAGCCCAGTCCGACGCTGTAACCGGCCCAGGCGACACCCGCCACGGCCGACCAGGGCAGGAACTCCTTCACCTTGCGGTGCGCGGCGCCCGCACCCAGGGAGACGACAGACCGCCCCGCCGGGGCGAACCGCGCGATCACGACGAGCGCGCCGCCGCCGCGGTTGAGCGCCGCGCCGAGACGTTCCTGCGCCGAGGTGAGACGACGGGAGCGGGCGATGGCCCGGTCCAGCCGTTCGCCGCCCCGCCAGGCGAGGCGGTAGGCGACCAGGTCGCCGAGGACCGAGGCCGCGGCGGCGCTCAGTGCGAGGAAGAGCAGGGAGGGCACCGCATGGGTCGCCGCTCCGGGAGCGCCCGCGACCGTGGTGGAACCCGCCGCGGCGGCGGTGGCCGCGGTGATCACCAGGACACCGCTGGGGAGGACGGGGAGGAACACGTCCAGGAGCACCGAGAGGCCCACCACCAGGTAGACCCATGGGCTGCTGGTCAGCGCACCCACACTCTCAAACACGTCCTACTCCCCGGTTCGTATCAACGCCGCGACGTCGCAGGGGAGCGGCAGGAGCGGCAGGGCCAGCAGTACAGCGTACGCCTGCGGTTCACCCGTGAGTCGCCGGGGGCGGGCGGGTGTTGTGCAGCTCACGTGCGCCGTCGGGAGGGGTGCGGCCGGGATTTTTGGGAGTACGCACACGGGAGCCCGGATCCGCCGGGGACACGGCGGACCCGGGCTCCCGGGACGGTCGGCTCAGGCGCCGGCCACGGCTGACCGGCCGGAGGGCCCCCGCGTCCCACCCGGTACGTCCGGCGTGTGTCGGAGCAGCCGGTCCACGGCCGCCGCACCGGGTCCGGTGAGGGCCGGCAACAGGAACACCCGGCAGAAGATGGCCGACGCCTCGCCGTCGTTCTCCGTCGGGAGGAGTCCGTGCGGCTGGTGCACCGAGAGTTACGCGTACGCGGCGCGGAGCCCCGGAAGGGGAGATTCCGGGGACGATCGAAAGGGACTACGACCCCTCGGTCAGCGAGCGTTCCATGATGGTTTCCAGCCGGACACCATCCGCAGAGGCCGCGGTTCCGCCGGATTCCCCCGTCGCTCCCGTCGCTCCGGCCGCCGTTCCCGTCGCCCCGGTCCTGGCCGCCGCTGCCCCCGCCTCCGCGGATTTCCCCGTCTTCCTCGCCCGCACCAGTTCCAGCCGCGCGCTCCGGCCGTTCAGGGTGAGCGTCATCAACTGGTTCCCGAACCAGGGGCCACCCGTCCGCCGCCACCGCACCGGCGGTCCGGCACAGCGCCCGTGGCGGGCCAGCAGTGAGCCCAGCCACCTTCCGGCCCCGCTCCAGCCGAACCGGAAGCCCATCCTCATCAGGGCGGGGATCGAGTTGTGGACGGGCGAGCAGGTCAGCTGGAACACCCGGGACGCCGGTCCCTCCTCCGCCCACCGGGGCTCGGCGACGTACGCGTGGTGGACGTCGCCGGAGAGCACGCACACGGTCGCCGGCGCGCCCGGACCGCCTCCCGCCTCCCGCACCAGTTCGGTCAGCTCCTGGAACGATTCGGGGAACGCGGCCCAGTGCTCCAAGTCCGCCGCGCGGCGAAGCTTCTCCCCGAACCGGGCCCAGCGGCCGTCCGGCCCGCCCCGCGCGCCCCGGCAGAGAGCCGCGTCCCACGCCTCCGCGTCGTGGATCAGCGGCGGGAGCAGCCAGGGCAGCGAGGTCCCGATGAGGAGGTGGTCGTACGAACCGGGCGCGTCCAGCGCCGCCTCGCGGACCCACCGCGCCTCCCCGGGGTCGAGCATCGCGCGGTTCTGCTCGCCGAGGACCCGGGCGGCGCGGCTGTCCACCACGAGGACCCGGACCCGCCCGAAATCGCGGCGGTAGCTCCAGCGCACCCCGGAGGGGTCCGCGTCGGCGGTGGCCGCGAACCGGCGCAGCGTCTCGGTGCCGTCCGGGACGGAACGTATCTGCGCGTACAAGGGGTCGGCGTCCAGTTCGGCGGGGGAGAGGTTGCCGAGGTGCTGGTAGACCCAGTACGACATCAGGCCGCTGACGATCCGCTCGTGCCACCAGGAGGTGGCCCGCATGTCCGCCTGCCACGACTCACTGGTGTTCCAGTCGTCCACGACGTCGTGGTCGTCGAAGATCATGCAGCTGGGGACGGTGGAGAGCAGCCAGCGCACCTCGGGGTCGCGCCAGGACTCGTCGTAGAGGTGGGTGTACTCCTCGTAGTCCGCGACCTCCGCCCCCGGCGGCTCCTTCGGATCGCGCCGCCTGGCGATCCGACGGCGGGTGGCCTCGGAGGTCTCGTCCGCGTAGATCTGGTCGCCGAGGAGCAGCAGGACGTCCGGGCGTACAGCGGCGGGGTCGGCCGCCAGCCGGGAGGCGAGGGCGTCGAGCGCGTCCGGGCCGATGGGGTCGTCGCCCGGCGGGCGCAGCGGGGAGCCCGGCGCGAAGGGGCTGCCTCCACCGGGCGGAGCCGCCCATCGGCACGAGCCGAAGGCGACGCGCAGCGGGTCCGGCGACGCCTCGCCGGCGGGCGTCGGGGCGGTGATCGTGCTGGGCGGGAACGGGGAGTCGGCGGGCGGCCACACGCACCGGTCGCCGATCAGCACCTCGTACGCCGTGGTCGTGCCGGGCGTCAGCCCGGCCACCACGACCAGGGCGTAGTGGTGGCCGGTCACGGCGAACGTCGGTGCGCTTCCGGACGCCCCGTCCGCGCAGCGCACCGTGACGGTGCACGGCCGGTCGGCCTCGACCCAGACGGTCGCGGTGGTGCCGCACGTGTGGTCCACGTACCGAAGCAGCGGTCCCAGCCGGAGCCCGGCCATCTGTGCCCTCCTCGCGCCGTCGCGGACGGATCTTCTCCGTACGGTACGGAACGAGGGGGCCGTACGGAACGAGGAGGCCGTACGGATGCGGGCGGGGCGCGCTCCGGACGGTGGTGCGGTACGGGCGGTGGGCGCGGGCCGGCCGGTCCCGGTCGGGCGGACGGCCCGCGCCCGGCGGGTCAGCAGCCGTTGAGGGTCGTCGTCAGCGCGGTCTTCTCCGCGGAGTCGATGGTGAGCTTGTAGTAGTACTTCACCTGCACCCAGGCCCGCACGTAGGTGCAGACGTAAGCGGCCCGGGACGGGAGCCAGTTGGCGGGGTCCTTGTCGCTCTTGGACTGGTTGACGTTGTCCGTCACGGCGATCAGCTGGGGGCGCGTCAGGTCGTTGGCGAACGCCTGGCGCTGGGCGGTCGTCCAGCCGCTGGCGCCCGAACGCCAGGCCTCGGCCAGCGGAACCATGTGGTCGATGTCGAGATCGGAGGCGGCGGTCCAGGTCGCGCCGTCGTACTGCGAGTACCAACTGCCGCTCGTGGCTGAACAGCTGGTGTTCGTGACGACCGAGCTGCCGTCGCGCTTGAGCACGGTCTCGCGCGTGTCGCAGGCGCCGGACTGGGTGATCCAGTGCGGGAACAGGTCGCGGCTGTAACCGCTGGTCGAGCCCGCCGCGGCGACAGTCAACTGGCCCAGGTACGTGCGGGCGGTGGCAGCGCTGACGGGGGTCGGCATCGCCGCTTGGGCGGACGGCGCGGTGAGCAGCGCGGTGGTCGCGGCGAGCGCGGCGGAGGCGGCGGCGACGACTATGCGACGCGCGTAGAACTTGGGCATGCGAACTCCTCTGATGTGGGGGGTCGTTGACCGGGCTGCTCGTGGTGGGGCCCGGTCATCGTCGCGGCGCCAGGTTTCCTCGGGGTGGGCACCAGGTAACAGCGTGGCGACATGAACACGTCACATCAAGGGGTCGAGCAAGGGAACTGGCGTGCCATCAGGGGCCCGTGCGAGTGGCCCGGATGGCACGGTGGACGGCGTCACCGTCCGGGCGCGCCGAAAAGCCCGCCGGCGTCATGTGCGCCCCGGCGGGCTTCGGGTGGTTCGGGTGGGCGGGGGCGTACACCCCGGTGGGGCGGGGCCGCGAGCCCGGGCCCGGAACTCGATTCAGGCCCAGGCCGTGCCGTGAAAGCCGCGGGCAGACGGAACCTTCAGAACCCGGCCTGGCGGCCTTCGCGGATGTGCAGCTTCAGCGAGCCGTCGGCGAGACTCTCCACGCGGACCTGGGTGAGGTCGTCGACGTGGGCGTCCGGGGAGAGGGCCGCCGCTCGTGGGCCCACGCCCACGACCCGCATGCCGGCTGCGCGGCCGGCGGCGATTCCCGCCTCGGAGTCCTCGAAGACGACGCAGTCGGCGGGAGCGAAACCGAGCTCGGCCGCGCCCTTGAGGAACCCTTCCGGGTCCGGCTTGCTGGCGCCGACGCTCTCGGCGGTGACGCGGACCACGGGCATCGGCAGCGAGGCCGCCGCCATCCTGGTCCCGGCGAGAGCCGAGTCGGCGGATGTCACCAGGGCGTGCGGGAGGCCGGCGATCGCGGCCATGAACGCCGGGGCACCACCGATCGGTACGACGCCGTCGGTGTCGGCGGTCTCCTCGGTCAGCATCACGCGGTTGTCCGCGTGGTTCTCCTCCATGGGGCGGTCCGGGAGGAGGATCGCCATCGTGGCGTAGCCCTGCCGCCCGTGGACGACCTTGAGGGCGGCCTCCGGGTCGAGCCCGTGCTGCACGGCCCAGCGGCGCCAACAGCGCTCCACGACGGCGTCGGAGTTGACCAGGGTTCCGTCCATGTCGAGGAGGACGGCCTGGGCGGCGAGAACGGTGGCCTGCATGAGCGAGCTCCAGAGCACGTGACGTGCGTAGGGGACGCGTGCGCCACGGGCGCGAAGACGTGCGGCGCACGAAGAACAAGAGCAGCCCCGCCCGCCGGTCAGGGAGTGCGGGCGAAGCCACTTTGTTCCATCACGATACAAAAACCTGTCCCGGAACGCCAATCCCCGGGGCTCGGGCGCACCACTCGCACGGACGGCGGCGGTCCGCCCGCCCCGGGTAGCCGGTCAGTGCCTGCTCTTCCCGGACGTCGCCGCCTCCAGCGCGCTACGGGTGGTGGGCCCGTACACGCCCGAAGGATCGCCCTGGATGCCGTGCACCGCCTGGTACGTCGCTACGGCCATCCGGACCCGGTCCCCGTAGGTGGAGTCGATCGGGCCGAAGTAGACCCGTGCCTCCCGCAGCCGGTTCTGGAGTTCGGCGACCTCCGATCCCGAGTCGCCCTGCTGCAGAGTGCCGCCGGTCAGAGGTGCGGTCGTGGCCGGAGGTGACGCGTCGACCGGCGGTGCGGAGGTCGGATTGCTCGGCGTGGGCGACTGCATCCCGGCCGAAGCGGTCGGCGCCGCGCTCGCACCCGCCGAGGGGGACGCCGAGGCCGTGGCCGAGGCGGACGGGGAGGCCGATGCGGTCGTGGCGGAGGGCGAGGGCGTGGCGGAGGCGGACGCGGAGGAGGACGGCTCCGCCGGGGCGTCCGTCGCCCCGGCCGTCGAGTCCGCAACGCTCGTCGTGGCCTCCGGCGCGGTCTCCTGCCGGGCGGCCTCGTCCCCGTCGAAGACGCCACCGAGGACCGAGGCGGTCCCGATCATCGCGACGACGGCCGCCGCCACTCCCAGCGCGACGAACGGGCGCTTGCGGCGGGGCTGGACGGGGTCGGGCCTGACCGCCCTGCCCCCACCCGCCGGGCCGGACCCGGTGGGCGCGGGTGCGGCCGGGGGCATCGGTCCGGCATGTTGCACCGGCCCGCGCGCCCCCGGGGGTACCGCCGGCAGCCGCATCGTCGCGTCGGCGGCCGCAGGACCGTCCGAATTTCCGGCGTCACCCGGACCTCCGGCGTCACCCGGACCTCCGGCGTCACCGGGGCCTCCGGCGTCACCGGCGCCTCCCGCGAGAGGCTCCCCGGCGGCCCCGGCGGGCGCACCGGTCGCGGCCTCACCGGTCGCCGTCGCGACGGCGACGGTCCCGGCCGCCACCCCACCGGCCTCCGCTCCGGCGTCCCGCGCCGACCCCTCGGCGTTCGGCAGCGTCACGTACGGCCTGATCCGCAACGGGTCGAAGTCCTCGGCCGCAGCGATCTCGGCGGCCTTCCCGGCGGCCTTCCCGGCGGCCTTCCCAGCGGTGTCCCCCGCGGGTGCCGGTGTTGCTCCCGTGCCTGCGACGGCGCATCCGCAAGCGGGTGTCGCGCCCGGCCCGGGTACCGGTGGTCTGCTGTCGCGCAGGCCGCCGCAGTTCGGGCACGTCTGTCCCGTCATCGTGGGTCCCCTCCCCTTGAATTGTCTTGGATTATGCAGTGCTCCGAGCGTGCGTTCGACGCGGTGTCACCGCTCAGCAGGCCATAAGCGGACATAGAGGTAAGGATGGTGTGTACCTGGAGATCCGAGGAGACACCCATGGCCCAGCAGTCGAGTCCGCCGCTCGCGCCCGGGGAAGTGCGGTCCACGCGGACGATCCTGGTGGCCATCGGCGCGCTGCTGCTCGGCATGCTGCTCGCCGCACTCGACCAGACGATCGTCTCCACGGCACTCCCCACGATCGTCAGCGAGCTCGGCGGGCTGGAGCACCTGTCATGGGTGGTCACCGCCTACATGCTGGCGGCGACGGCGGCCACCCCGCTCTGGGGCAAGCTCGGCGACCAGTACGGACGTAAAAAGCTCTTCCAGACCGCCATCGTCATCTTCCTGATCGGCTCCGCCCTCTGCGGCCTCGCGCAGAACATGCCGGAGCTGATCGCCTTCCGCGCTCTGCAGGGACTCGGCGGCGGCGGGCTGATGGTGCTCTCGATGGCCATCGTCGGCGACATCGTGCCGCCCCGGGAACGCGGCAAGTACCAGGGGCTGTTCGGAGCCGTCTTCGGCGTCACCAGCGTGCTCGGCCCCCTGTTGGGCGGCCTCTTTACCCAACACCTCTCCTGGCGCTGGGTGTTCTACATCAACCTTCCGATCGGCGTCGTCGCGCTGATCGTCATCGCCGCCGTGCTGCACATCCCGGTCAAGCGGACCAAGCACACCATCGACTACCTCGGCACCTTCCTCATCGCCGCGGTCGCGACCTGCCTCGTCCTGGTGGCGTCCCTGGGCGGTACGACCTGGGACTGGGGATCCGCGCAGATCATCGGGCTGGCCGTCCTCGCCGTGGTGCTGCTGATCGTCTTCGTGGCCGTCGAACGGCGCGCCGCCGAACCCGTACTGCCCCTGAAGCTCTTCCGGATCAGGACCTTCAGCCTCGTCGCCCTCATCAGCTTCGTCATCGGCTTCGCCATGTTCGGCGCGATGACCTACCTCCCGACGTTCCTCCAGGTCGTGAAGGGCATCACCCCGACCATGTCCGGCGTGCACATGCTGCCGATGGTGCTCGGGCTGCTGCTCACCTCCACCGGCTCCGGACAGATCGTCAGCCGCACCGGCCGCTGGAAGGTGTTCCCGCTCCTCGGCACCGCCATCACCGCGATCGGACTGCTGCTCCTGCACCGGCTCGACGTGAACAGCTCCACCTGGGAGATGAGCGCCTACTTCTTCGTATTCGGCGCGGGCCTCGGCCTGGTGATGCAGGTCCTGGTGCTGGTGGTGCAGAACTCCGTCCCCTACGAGGACCTGGGCGTCGCCACCTCCGGCGCCACGTTCTTCCGGTCGATCGGCGCGTCCTTCGGGGTCGCCATCTTCGGCACCATCTTCACCAGCCTGCTGGGCGACCGGCTCGCGGACGCGCTCACCGGCCGGGCGCTGCCACCGGACGTCGACGCCGGAGGGCTGGCCGCCGACCCCCGCACCATCGGGCAGCTGCCCGCCGACCTCCGGCCCGCCGTCCTCGACGCGTTCGCGACCTCCATCACCGACGTGTTCCTCTACGCGGCCCCGGTCGTGCTGATCGCGTTCGTCGTCGCGTGGTTCCTCAAGGAGGACAAGCTGCGCGGCTCGGTGACCGCGCCCGACACCACCGAGACCCTGGCCTCGAACCCGGTCGAACGCTCCTCCTACGACGAATGCGCCCGCGCTCTCTCCGTCCTCGCCACCCGCGAGGGGCGCCGCGAGATCTACGAGAAGATCACCGCCCGCGCCGGGTACGACCTGCTGCCCGCCGCCAGCTGGCTGCTGCTGCGCATCAAGCGGCACGGGGCGGTCGAGCCCGCCCGGCTCGCCGGCGTCACCCCGCTGCCGCTGAAGGTCATCATCGACGCTTCCCGGCAGCTGGAGGAACGCGGACTCGCCCGCCGTGACGGCGTACAGCTGGTGCTCACCGAGCCGGGCGCGGAAGCGGTCGTACGGCTCTCCCGGGCCCGGGAGGACTCCCTCGCCGAGATGCTAGGCGACTGGTGGGGACCGGACCGCCCGACCGATCTGGTCGCCCTGGTGTCCGAGCTGACCGCCGAGGTCAGCGGCTCCCGGAAGGAGCAGCCCCACCTGCCCGAGGCGCCCCGCGACCACGCGGCCGAACCGCACCACCCCGGCCCGGGGGTCTGACCGCCGACGGCGCCCGGGCCGGATTCCGGGCCGACGGCAACGCGCACGGCCGCCCTCACAGCTCCTTGGCGAACCAGTGGTCGGCGTACGGGCCCTCGTTGTACGCCGGGATCTCCCGGAAGCCGTGCTTCGCGTACAGGCCCCGCGCCTCGACCAGATCGCTCCGGGTGTCGAGGCGGAGCAGCCGCATCCCGGCCTCGCGGGCCACGTCCTCGGCGGCGGCCATCAGCAGCCCGCCGCCCCCGGTGCCCCGGAAGGCGGGGCGTACGTAGACCCGGGTCAGCTCGGCGGTGGCCGTCGTGCGGTCGAGGAACACCCCGACGCAGCTCGCGGCCACCCCGTCGAAGCGGCCCACCACCAGCCGGCCGGTGGGCGGGGCGAGCCGGTCGACGCCGTCGTCCGTCAGTCCCTCGTCGATCTCCGCCTCGGTCGCCGGCCGCTTCCAGTAACGGCTGGCGAGTTCGTCGTAGTAGTCCCGCAGCAGCCGCGCCGCGTCCGGCGCGTCGAATCGCTCAGGGGTCAAAGTCCAGGTCATGGGCCGATCCGATCATCGTGCGGGGCGAGGGGGAAGTGAATTTCGCCGACGGCGGCGGGACGCGTGGGGCCCTCGGGCGGTACGGGGGCGGATGTGGCGGGGAGGGCAATCTTTTGGGCAAAACGACATGAAGGTCAGGCGAAGTGGGGGTTGATGGCGTCTACCTCCGGGGGCAATGCGAGGCTTCATGGGCACGACCCGTATCCGCGGGAATGTGCGCGAAACGGCGGGAGGGTCGGCGCAGCGTGGCGAATGCGGAACACGGCGTGCGCGGGAGTGTGGCGACGGACGCGGAGACGAGGGCCGGGACGGCCCGGATCGTGCTCTGGGTGATCGTCGCCGCACTGGCCGTGCGGCAGATGACGGTGGTACTCAGACAGCCGCCGGGTGAACGGCTGACCGATCTGGAGACCTGGACCGGGGAGAACGGCGTCCTGCGCGTCAAGGGCTCCCTCTACGACACGGACCGGTTCACCGGGACACCGTTCGCGGGGCTCGTCCTGAAACCGCTGGGCGCGGCGGCGGAGCAGGCCCTCGGGATCGCCTGGACCACCGTCTCCCTGCTGCTCGTCGTGGCGCTCGGCGTCGTCGCGGCGCGCGCGCTGCCCTCCCCGGTGGGCCGCCGCACCGCGCTGTTCGCCGCCCCCGCCGCCGTCACCCTGCTCATGGTGTCGCTGCCGGTGCGCAACGCCCTGCACCTCGGGCAGACCAGCATCCTGCCGGTGCTCCTGGTCCTCGTCGGCCTGCTGGCCGTCCGCGACCACCGGGCCCAGGGCGTCCTGATCGGGATCGCGGCGGCGCTCCAGCCGCCCGTACTCCTCTTCGCCGGGCTCCTGTGGCTGACCGGGCGCCGCCGCGCCGCCCTCACCGGCGGCGCCACCTTCGCCGCGCTCACCGCCGTCGCCTGGGCCGCGCTGCCGCACGACTCCTGGACGTACTGGATCCACCACGTCGCGGGAGCCGGCCTCGGTGAGCGCCCGGACGGCCTCGCCAACCAGTCACTGCACGGCGCCCTGCTCCGCCTCGGCCTCGCAGGCCCGCTGGAGATCACCGTCCTGCTGGTCCTGGCCGCCGCCGTCGCCGTGCTCGGTCTGCGCAGGGCCGTCCGGTACGCCCGGGACGGGCAGCTGCTCCTCGCCGTCTCGGTGACCGGCTGCGTGGCCGTCGTCGTCTCCCCGGCTTCCTGGCAGCACCAGCTCCTCTGGGTGCTGCTCGCGGTGGTCGGCCGGGTCGGGAAGCGGGCCTCGGACCGGCCGGTCTGGCCCGCGGTGGTGGTGCTCGTCCTCACCCTGCCCGGCACCATGCTGCTGCCGAACATGGCGGCGCTCCACCCGGTGCGCGACAACGTGGTGCTGCTCGCCGCGCTCGCCGCCGCCTGCGCCGTTCCGTTCCTGCCGCGCACCTCGCCGTACTGGCTGAAGCCGGTCCCCACCGACTACGCGCGGCCGGTCGCCGCGCGCTGGAGCCGGGTGCCGCTGCTGCCGTTCTGGCGCCGGGTGCTGACCCGCCCCAACCTGCTGCTGGAACTCCTGCTCATCCGGGTCGTCTACTCCGCGTACGCCAAGGTCCGGCTCGCCGCGACGGCGGGCCGCCCCACCGCCGAGAAACACGGCCGGCAGGTCCACTCGCTGGAGCAGTGGCTGCACATCGACGTCGAGCACTGGTTCAACCACAAGGTCGCCGGAATCGGCTGGATGCGGGACTTCTTCGACTACTACTACTCGACGTTCCACTTCATCGTCCCGCTGACCATCCTCGGCGTGCTCTACGTGCGCCGCCCCGCCGACTACCGCTGGGCCCGCTCCACGATCGGCTTCGCGACCCTCCTCGCCCTGGTCGGCTTCTGGCTCTACCCGCTGGCCCCGCCCCGGCTCATGCCGGGCCTCGGGTTCATCGACACCGTGCACGGCGTCCAGGACTTCTCCAAGCCCGACTACGGGACGCTCACCTCGGTCACCAACCAGTACGCGGCCATGCCGTCCCTGCACTTCGGCTGGTCGCTCTGGTGCGGCCTGATGATCCTGATCCTCGCCCCGAAGGTCTGGATGAAGCCCTTGGGGCTGCTCCACCCGTTCTTCACCGTCTGCGCCATCGTGGGCACCGGGAACCACTGGGTCCTCGACGCGGCCGGCGGTGCGTTCGTCGTCTCGCTCGGCTTCCTGCTGACCTGGGCCCTGGCCGGCCCGCGCCGCCTGGTGCGCCCCGACCGCGATCCCGTGGCGGAGGGCGACGGGAGACCACCGGCGGACGTCCGCCCCCTGGCGGGCAGCGCGGGCGGCGCGGGCAGCGCGGGCAGGGGGAGCGGCGCGGGAGGTGCAGCGGCGAGCACGTGACGTCCGGCGC
>NZ_JBHWZJ010000115.1:0-19689 GCF_042728415.1 Streptomyces sp. NPDC060198
GGGTAGGGAGAGGGCCCGGGTCCTGGGGACCGGGGCCTTCTCACGTGGAGCGAACGACGAGGTTCGAACTCGCGACCTCAACCTTGGCAAGGTTGCGCTCTACCAGCTGAGCTACGTTCGCACTGCGCCTGAGCGCGATGACAACTATACCCATCCCTGAGCCCGAGCGAAACGCACTGCCGCGTGACGGTTCTCCACACCCATTTTGGAGACCGCCGAGGAGAGGTAGTTGCGGACCGTTCCGGGCGAGAGCGAGGCCCGTACGGCGATCTCCGCGACGGGGGCTCCGTCCGCCGCGAGTTCCAGTACCTCTGCCTCCCGGGCGGTCAGCGGTGAGTCGCCGGCGGAGATCGCGTCGGCGGCCAACTCCGGGTCGACATAACGGTTTCCGGCGTGCACGATCCGGATGATCTCGGCCAGTCTGCGGGCGCTGAGCGTCTTGGGCACGAAGGCGCGCACTCCTGCGGCCAGGGCCCGCTTCAGATGCCCCGGGCGCCCGTGGCTCGTCACGATCATGGTGCGGCAGCCGGGCAGCCCGGCCCGGATGGATGTGGCCACGCTCACACCGTCCGCCCCCGGCATCTGGAGATCGAGGATCGCGACATCCGGCCGGTGGGCCAGGGCCATCGCGAGTGCCTCGGGCCCGGTCGCGGCCTCCGCGACCACCACGAAGTCGTCCTCCAGGGCGAGCAGCGCGGCGAGGGCGCCCCGGATCAGATGCTCGTCGTCGGCAAGGAGCAGACGTACCGGTGACGGCGAAGGTGACGGTGGTACGGGTTCGGCGGTCAACGTTCCTCCACGAGTTCCGGCATGGGCTCGTCCACCCGTCGCGGCGTGCGCTCCGGCATGGGCTGCGGCGTGCGCTCGGCCGGTGCGGTGGCCGGCACGGTCGCGGTGAGCCGGAAGAGCCCGGTCCCGGACGGCCCCGCCTCCAGCGAACCGTCGAGCGCGGCGAGCCGCTCCCGCAGCCCCGGCAGTCCCGAGCCCCCGGATGAGGGCCCCGCGTCGGGTACGCCGTCGTTCTCCACCACCAGTCGTACGGAGCACTCGTCCGCCGCGAGCCGGATCACGCAGTGGCGCGGGTCGCCGTGGCGCAGCACGTTGGTGGTCGCCTCGCGCACCACCCAGCCGAGCGCCGACCCGGCGGCGCCGGTCAGCCCGTCCGACGCCCGGTCCCCCTCGATCGAGCAGTCGATGCCGGCCGCCATCAACACCGCCCGGGCGCCATGGAGTTCGGCGCGCAGATCAGCCTCCCGGTAGCCGCGGACGACGTCGCGCACCTCCTGCTGGGAGGCCTGAGCGATCCGCTGCACCTCGACCATCTGGTCCACGGCCGAGGGCTTGCCGCGCCGGGCGAGTTCGACGGCGAGCTCGCTCTTCAGTGCGATCACCGCGAGGTTGCGGCCCAGCACGTCGTGCATGTCCCGACCGAACCGGAGCCGTTCCTCCGCGACCGCCAGGCGGGCCTGGAGGTCGCGGGCTTCCTCCGCCTGCCACATCACGCTCAGGCTCCACGCGGAGGGCCGTACCGCCAGCAGCATCAACAGCGCACTGAACAGCCCGGCACCCGCCACTCCTGCAAGCGTTCCACCGCGCACTCCTGCCGCCGCGAAGAGCCCGGCACCCACCGCCGCGTATGCCAGGCCGTGCAGCAGAAAGGTGCGGACCGGCACCAGGAGGATGTACGGGGTGACGAAGGCGATCGGCAGGTCGAGGGCGAACATCGCCAGCCCGCCACCGTCGATCCCGTGCGTGGCCGCCAGCGCCACGAGCAGCCCCAGCCCGGTGGCGAGCAGTACCCCCGGGACGGCCAGACGGCCGGCGGGGAAGGTGCCCTGCCCCAGGTAGGACCGGTGGGCCGGGCGGAGGTTGCGGTGCAGATACGCGCACTGTGCGGCGCAGACCAGGGTGAACAGGCCGCCCAGCGTCCACGGCAGCGGAGCGTGGCGCAGGTCCGCGAGGAGCGGGGTGATTCCCCAGGTGAGGAGGAAGAACCAGGGCATCGTCTCCAGCGTGGCCCGCTGGTAGAGGTCGATGCGCTGGAGTCTGCTGCGTCCGTGCCAGCGGCGCCGCCACTCCTTCGTACGCCGGATCACTGTCTCCCCGTCCCCCGTGTTGTCGCCGCCGTTGATCAGCGTCGTGGGTCCCACCGGAACCACCGCCGTCCAGCAAACACGGCGAACCCGGTCCACACCAGTGCCGAGACCGCCGCGCCCACGAGCGCACCCGCGGATTCGCCGCCCAGCCATCCGGCGCGGACGAGGGTCATCACCCCGGTCAGTGGCAGCAGTTCGCAGCATGCGGCCAGCCGGTCCGGGAGGACGGCGAGCGGGACGAAGAGCCCCGAGCCCATCCCGGAGGCGAGGAAGAACGGCAGGGTGGTGAGCTGCGCCGTCTGCACCGTGCGCGTGCCCGCCGAGGTGAGCGCGGCGAGCCCGGCCAGCAGGACGCAGCCCAGCAGCAGCCCCGCCACCAGCAGGGCGGGCTGCTTCGGCGCCCCCAGCCCCATGACGGCCCCGCCGACCGCCACGATCAGCGCGCTCTGGGCGAGCAGCAGGAGTGCGGCGGGCAGTGCCGTCGCGCCCAGGATCTCCAGGTCGCGGATCTCCCCGGTCCGCAGCCGCTTCAGCACCCGCTCCTCGCGCCGGGCGACGTACGTGGAGACCAGGTTCATGTGGACGACCTGGATCAGCGCCGCGCCGATCCCGCCGGTCAGAGCGACCCCGGCGACGGACAGCCCGGTGGGTCCGAGATCGACCCGGTCGAGGGAGGACTTGAGTGCGACCGTCATCGCCAGGGGCATCAGCAGCGCGACGAAGACCGCCGTCCTGTTCCGCGCGAGCAGGGTGATCTCGGCACGGGCAAGGGCGGCGATCCGTCCCCCCGCCGTGGAGCCCGCCGTGGAGCCCGTCGCGGACGCGCCCACGGGAGAGCCCGCCGCTGGGGAGTGTGACGCCGAGTCGCCCGCCGTGGCGCCCGCCGGGCGGTGCTCCGGGGAACGACCGCCGTGGTTCGTGGTGATCGTCATGCCGCCGCCTCCCGAACCCGCCGCGCCCCGGCCCGCTCCGAGCCCTCGCCGGCCGGCTCGCCACCGGTGCGCGCGATCTCCAGGAACGCCTCCTCCAGCGACCCGGACCGGGCGTCCAGCCCGTCGAGGGTCATGCCCTCCCCGGCCGCCCAGCGAAGGAGCGCGTGCAGCGAGTCCTGGAGAGCACGGGTACGGATCTCCACCTGCCGCCCCTGCGCAGTCGCTCCCGGACCGTGCCGGTCCACCGGCAGCCGGTCGACGGTGACCCCCTCGGGCAACCGGAACCGGATGCGGGCCGGCTGGCCGGCCGTCACCTCGGCAATCGTCCCGGAAGCCACGATCCGGCCGCCGTGCATGATCGCCAGCCGGTCCGCGAGGACCTCCGCCTCCTCCAGGTGATGCGTGGTCAGCAGCACGGTCGTACCTCTGTCCCGGAGGTTCCTGACGAGCTCCCAGGTGTCCCGCCGGCCCTCCGCGTCGAGCCCGGTCGTCGGCTCGTCCAGGAAGAGGACCTCCGGGCGGGCGACGAGGGCCAGCCCCAGATCGAGCCGCCGCCGCTCGCCGCCCGAGAGCTGCTTGACCCTGACCCCGGCCCGGCCGGCCAGGCCCACCAGCTCCAGAACCTCCCCGGTGGGCCGGGCACCGGTGGTGCACGCGGCCCACATCCGTACGGTCTCGGTCACCGTCAGGTCGGACGGGAAGCCGCCCTCCTGGAGCATCACCCCGGTACGGGACCGGACGGCGGCCCGCTCGCGGTACGGGTCGTGGCCGAGGACGCGTACGGTCCCGGCGTCCGGCACCGCGAGCCCTTCCAGCAGTTCCACGGTGGAGGTCTTGCCGGCACCGTTCGTGCCGAGCAGGGCGAAGAGCTCGCCGCGCGGTACGGAGAAGGAGATCCCGGAGACCGCTTCGAATCCGCCCGCGTACACCCGCCGCACCGCACGGGCCTCGATCACCGCCGTACCGACAGGGGTTGGCTCTCCGGCGCACTCGTCTCTGGTCATGCACCCCAGACTGGCCGGGGCCGGGACCCGGCGGCAGTGCGAGCCGTCACCATCCCGCATGACATCCGTCATGGACCGCCAGGCGAGGAGCCCGGACCAGCAGCCCCGGTGCGCGTAAGAAGAACAGGTGAGAGAAGCACGCGAGAGAAGCAGGCACGAAAAAGACCCCGGTCGAAAATCGACCGGGGTCTTTCTCTCGGAGCGGACGACCAGGTTCGAACTGGCGACCTCAACCTTGGCAAGGTTGCGCTCTACCAACTGAGCTACGTCCGCATTGCCTCCGCTCGGCTTTCACCGGGCGGCGCGTGCACCACTCTACCCGATCCACCGGAGTGGTCGGAAAGCGATGCAGAGCGGGTGACAGGAATTGCACACTGCGCCTCCCCCCTGGAAGGGGGGTGTTCTACTACTGAACTACACCCGCACGCTGCTGTGGTTGGGGCCTTTCGGCCTTGCCCCTTGGCGTGATCCAGACTCTATCCGAACTGCGGGGGTGCAGCGCAAGTCGGCTCCCCCGCGGATGTCGCGGCGAACTTCCCGCGCGGGCCGTCCCCGGGGGCCGGTGCCGGCCGCCGGGGACCCGCCCCGTCCTCAACTCGCTTGTTCGAAAGCCTCGTAGACCTTCTTCGGGATGCGTCCCCGGGCCGGCACCGCCATCTGGTGCGACCGCGCCCAGGCGCGGACTGCCGCCGGGTCGGGGGCGAGGGAGGTGTGGTGGTAGGAAACGGGAGTCTTGCCGTGCTTTCCGGCATTTGTCTGCTTTCGACCGGCCGCCATGTACGGGGCCAGGGTCTTCCGCAGTCTTTTCGCGTTGACGGGATTGAGATCGATCTCGTAGGACTTCCCGTCGATGGCGAAAGTGACCGTTTCTGCCGCCTGTCCCCCGTCGATGTCGTCGGAGAGCGTGACCACTACGCGCTGCGCCACGGATATCGGTCCTTTCCTGCGGCTCCCGCGCGTCTGAGGTGCGCGGACGCCGGCCTTCCGGCTGCCTGGGTTCTTTACGGTCGGATCAGGCCGGACTCGCGGGCTCCGGCCCGGCCCTCGGGGCCTGTATCGAGTCCCGGGCCAGGCTCGCCGCCTCGTGCGACTCCGTCTCCGGCGTTGTCGTCGGTAGCGAGGGCCCCATCGCTCCCTCCTCCGCCGTGGACGCGAAGCCGCGCGAGGCCGCTCGCTGATCCGGCCCAGAACTCAATACAGGCCCCAGGCGTCGGTGTTCCGGTGTTCCATGAGCCGTGATGCTTTCCCTGGTAATCATTTGTACAGCGGTGGTACGGCATTGTGAAGCCCGCGCAATTGTTTCGCGTGTCCGTCCGCAATCGATCCGGATTTTTTCCCGGAGTTTTCCCCGGAACGGTGGCGATCGATATCGGCGCGTGATCTCCGGAACCTTGTCTACCCGCGTAGAAATTTCCGCCAGGTACGCTGGCAGGACCCGCGGGGGTCTGGGGAACCCCCCGGAGACCCAGCCGCACCACACCATCGGGAGTGCCAGTGGCACGCGTCGTAGTCGACGTCATGCTCAAGCCGGAGATCCTCGACCCGCAGGGACAGGCGGTGCAGCGCGCACTGCCCCGTCTCGGCTTCGAGGGAATCGCCGACGTACGCCAGGGGAAGCGTTTCGAGCTTCAGGTCGAAGGGCCGGTCGACGACGCCGCCCTGGCCCGGATCAACGAACTCGCCGAGACCTTCCTCGCGAACACCGTCATCGAGGACTTCGTCGTGAAGGTGGAGTCCGAGGAGGCCGCGAAGTGACCGCTCGTATCGGCGTCGTCACTTTCCCCGGCACCCTCGACGACCAGGACGCGCTGCGCGCGGTCCGGGTCGCGGGGGCGGAGCCCGTATCGCTGTGGCACCGCGACAAGGACCTTCACCAGGTCGACGCGGTCGTCCTCGCGGGCGGGTTCTCCTACGGCGATTACCTGCGGGCCGGAGCCATCTCCCGCTTCTCGCCGGTGATGGAGACCATCATCGAGCAGGCGAAGGCGGGCATGCCGGTCCTCGGCATCTGCAACGGCTTCCAGATCCTGACCGAGGCGCACCTGCTGCCCGGCGCGATGCTGCGCAACAACCACCTCCACTTCATCTGCCGCGACCAGAAGCTGCGGGTGGAGAACACGGGGACGGCCTGGACCGCGGACTACGCGGTGGGCCAGGAGATCTCCGTACCGCTGAAGAACATGGACGGCCGGTACACCGCCGACGAGCGCACGCTCGACGAGCTGGAGGCCGAGGGCCGCGTCGCGTTCCGCTACGTCGACGTGAACCCCAACGGCTCGCTCCGCGACATCGCCGGCATCTCCAACGCCGCCGGCAACGTCGTCGGCCTCATGCCGCACCCCGAGCACGCGGTCGAGCCGCTGATCGGCACCGGCGGCACGGACGGCCTCGGTTTCTTCACCTCGATCATCAAGAAGCTGGTCAACGCATGAGCCTGGATACGGTCAAGCACGCGGCCGAGACCCCGGACGCCGGACAGCCCTGGAAGGAACTCGGCCTCAAGGAGGACGAGTACGCCCGCATCCGCGAGATCCTGGGCCGCCGTCCCACCGGTGCCGAGCTCGCCATGTACTCCGTGATGTGGTCCGAGCACTGCTCCTACAAGAGCAGCAAGGTCCACCTCAAGCAGTTCGGCGAGAAGGTCCCGGCCAACGACGCGATGCTCGTCGGCATCGGCGAGAACGCCGGTGTGGTCGACGTCGGCCAGGGTTACGCGGTCACCTTCAAGGTCGAGTCGCACAACCACCCGTCGTACATCGAGCCCTACCAGGGTGCGGCGACCGGCGTCGGCGGCATCGTCCGCGACATCCTCGCCATGGGCGCCCGCCCGATCGCGGTCGTCGACCCGCTGCGCTTCGGCGCGGCCGACCACCCCGACACCAAGCGCGTCCTTCCGGGCGTCGTCGCGGGCATCGGCGGCTACGGCAACTGCCTCGGCCTGCCGAACATCGGCGGCGAGGTCGTCTTCGACGCCTGCTACCAGGGCAACCCGCTCGTCAACGCCGGCTGCATCGGCGTGATGAAGCACGAGGACATCCACCTCGCCCAGGCGTCCGGCCCCGGCAACAAGGTCATCCTCTACGGTGCCCGCACCGGTGGCGACGGCATCGGCGGCGTCTCGGTCCTCGCGTCCGAGACCTTCGAGTCGACCGGCCCGGCCAAGCGCCCGGCCGTCCAGGTCGGCGACCCGTTCCAGGAGAAGCTCCTCATCGAGTGCACCCTGGAGATCTTCAAGGAGAAGCTCGTCGCGGGCATCCAGGACCTCGGCGGCGCCGGGCTCTCCTGCGCCACGTCCGAGCTGGCGTCGGCCGGTTCCGGCGGCATGCGCGTCGAGTTGGACACCGTGCCGCTGCGCGACTCCTCCCTCTCGCCCGAGGAAATCCTCATGAGCGAGTCGCAGGAGCGCATGTGCGCGATCGTCGAGCCGCAGCACGTGGACCGCTTCCTGGAGATCTGCGAGAAGTGGGACGTCATCGCCACCGTCATCGGTGAGGTGACCGAGGGCTCCCAGCTGGAGATCTTCTGGCACGGCGAGCAGATCGTGGATGTTCCGCCGCGGTCCGTCGCCCACGAGGGCCCGACCTACCACCGCCCGTTCGCCCGGCCCGAGTGGCAGGACGCGCTCCAGGCCGACGACGCCGGCAGGCTGGCCCGTCCGGCGAACGGCGACGAGCTGCGCGCGCAGGTGCTCCAGCTCGTCTCCTCGCCGAACCAGGCGTCCAAGTCGTGGATCACGGACCAGTACGACCGGTTCGTGCAGGGCAACACCGTGCTCGCGATGCCCGAGGACGCCGGCATGGTCCGCATCGACGAGGAGACCAACCTCGGCGTGGCCATGGCGACCGACGGCAACGGCCGCTACGCGAAGCTCGACCCCTACACCGGTGCGCAGCTCGCGCTGGCGGAGTCGTACCGCAACGTCGCCGCCTCCGGCGCCAAGCCCCTCGCGATCTCGGACTGCCTGAACTTCGGTTCGCCCGAGGACCCGGACGTCATGTGGCAGTTCGCCGAGGCCACCCGTGGTCTCGCGGACGGCTGCCTGGAGCTGGGCACCCCGGTCACCGGCGGCAACGTCTCGCTGTACAACCAGACCGGTGACACCGCGATCCACCCGACGCCGGTCGTGGCCGTGCTCGGTGTGATCGACGACGTCACCCGGCGCACCCCGGTGGCGTTCTCGCAGGAGGGGCAGCTGCTCTACCTGCTCGGCGACACGCACGAGGAGTTCGGCGGCTCGGCCTGGTCCGAGGTCGTCCACCAGCACCTCGGCGGCATGCCGCCCAAGGTCGACCTGGGCCGCGAGAAGCTGCTCGGCGAGATCCTGATCTCGGCCTCCCGCGACGGCATGATCGACGCCGCGCACGACCTGTCCGACGGCGGTCTCGTCCAGGCGGTCACCGAGTCCTGCCTGCGCGGCGGGTACGGTGCCCGGCTGGTCGTCCCGGACGGTCTGGACGCGTTCACCTTCCTCTTCTCCGAGTCGGCGGGGCGCGCGGTCGTCTCGGTGCCGCGCAGCGAGGAGCTCCGCTTCAACGACATGTGCGGGGCGCGGGGTCTGCCCGTCACCCGGATCGGTGTCGTGGACGGTGAGGAGATCGAGGTCCAGGGCGAGTTCAGCATCCCGCTGAGCGAGCTGCGGACCGCCCACGAGGGAACGATTCCGGCGCTCCTCGCCTGAGTCCTCTACGTCGGCGCACGTCATGCCGATGCCCCCGTCCGGTCCGCCGGGCGGGGGCATCGCGCTGTTCCCGGACGGTCGGGCCGACGCGCCCACGGGTGTGGGGACCGGCTTCGCCGACGGATCCTCCGGGTGCGGACCGGGCAGCCGTACGACGAGGACCATGACTCCTCGGGCCGCCCGGAACACCACGTTCGCTGAGGGGGACCCCGCCGGGAGCCGTACGCTCGACGGCATGCCGCCGACCCGCAAGCGCGCCCGCCGCTACGACCCCGACCGCACCCGTACCGCCGTACTGGCGCAGTTCGCCCAGGTCGGGCGGGCGGTCGCGGGGTTGACCCCCGACCAGCTCGCACGGCCCACACGGCTCGGCGACTGGACCGTGCGTGAGCTGGCCGTCCATCTCGCGACGGGGCTCTCGGCCGTCTGCCGGAACCTGGAGCTGCCGGAGCCGCGCGGCGCGAAGCCGGAACTGGCCCCGGTGGAGTGGCCGTTCACGACCGCGGGGCGGGCGGGCGCCATCGACGAGGACACCCGCGCCCTCGCCGCCGCCGGCCCTGATCCGGCCGCCCTGTACGCGGAGGTGGCGGCCCGCTTCGAGGCGGTGGTGGTGCCGGCCCCGGCCGACCGCCTGCTGCCGACCCGGGCCGGCTCGATGCTGCTGGGCGACTACCTGGTCACCCGGACCGTCGAACTGATCGCGCACACGGACGACCTCAACGCGGCGACCGGCCTTGACATCCCGTACGACCGGCAGGCCCTGGCCGCCGCCACCCGACTGCTCGCGGACGCCCTCGCCGAACGGGCACCCGGAGGTTCGGTGGAGGTGCGCGTCCCGCCGTTCGCGGTGGTCCAGTGCATCGGCGGACCCCAGCACACCCGCGGCACGCCCCCCAACGTCGTGGAGACCGACCCGCTCACCTGGATCCGGCTGGCGACCGGGCGGACCGGCTGGGCCGAGGAGCGGGAGGCGGCGCGGGTCTCGGCGAGTGGGGAGCGGGCCGACCTCGCGGGCCTGCTGCCGCTCATGGGATGAAGCCGGTGACGCGGACGGGCCGATCGCTGATCGTGAGGGGTCCCTCGTGGACCGGAGCATCCCGCCGCCCGCCGTCAGGAGCGGGCGGCGGGACGGGTCTCATGCCGGGTACGGCAGCAGCTCCGCGTTCGTCCGCTCCCAGAACGCCCGCAGCTCCGCCAGCAACTGCGGCTCCTCGGCGGCCCGGTTCGCCTGCTCCCGCTGGTCCTCGCGCAGGTTGAAGAGCTGGTCGCCGCCGGTCTTGCCCCGGTAGTACTTCCAGTCGCCCCGGCGCACCGCGCGTTCGCCGCGCACCCGCCAGAACAGCTCGCGCTCCGCCACCTGTTCGCCCCGCAGCAGATAGCCGCCGAGGCTGGTGCCGTCCAGCGGGTACGCGGGGGCCGGGCGGGCGCCCGCGATCTCCAGCAGCGTCGCCGTCCAGTCCGGCGAGAACACCGGCAGGTCGCTGACTTGCCCGGCGTCGATCCGGGCCGGCCAGCGCAGCAGCGCGGGCACCCGGATGCCGCCCTCCTGGAGCGAGCTCTTGTTGCCGGAGAGGGGCCACTGGTAGGAGAAGCGCTCGCCACCGTTGTCACTGGCGAAGAAGACCAGGGTGTCCTCCTCCTGCCCCGACTTCTTCAGCGCGTCGAGCACCTTGCCGACCGAACGGTCGAGGTCCTCGACCATCTCCTTGTACTTCTCCACCGATCCGCCGTCGTTGTGGAAGAGGGCGGCGACGTTGCCCGACTTGATCTTCCGGACGACCTCCGCGCTCTCCTCGGTGTCGCCGTCCGCGATCCACGGCCAGTGCGGGGTCGTGAAGTTGAGGTTCAGCAGCCACGGCTTGTCGTGGTCGCGCTGGACGTACTCGCTCGCCCGCTCGGTGAGGATGCGCGTGTAGTAGCGGAGGTCCTTGTACTCGGCGTCGCCCTCGTAGAGGTCGTACTCGCCGCCGAGGCCGAGCTTGGAGTAGTACTCCAGCGCTCCGCCGAAGTTGCCGAAGAACTCGTCCCACCCCGACTTGGTGGGGCTGTAGTCCGGCAGGTAGCCGCAGTGCCACTTGCCGATGAGGGCGGTGGCGTATCCGGTGCCGCGCAGCAGCGAGGCGAGCGTCGGGTGCGTCGGCTCCAGGCCGACCGACCGGTCCGCGATCGGCTCGGCGAGCCCGCCCTTGGTGCGCCCCGGGTAGCGGCCGGTGTAGAGGCTGAAGCGGGTGGGAGAGCAGGTGGCGGAGCCGGAGTACGCGTCGGTGAACCGCACGCCCTGGCGTCCGAGGCGGTCGAGGTGGGGCGTCTCGATGTGCGGGGCGCCGTAGGAGGAGAGGTCGGCCCAGCCCAGGTCGTCGCCCAGGATGAAGAGGATGTTGGGGCGGCGGGAGTGCTTGCCGCGCGCCGCCCGGAAGGGCTTCTCCCGCGCCTCGGGCTTCTGCGGAGCGGCGGCCGGGGCGGCGGACGCGGGTCCGGCCGACAGGCCCACGGCCGCGGTGGCGGCGGTCGCGCCGGCGGCGGTGGTGAAGGCGCGGCGCGAGAACGAGCCGGACGGCTCGGCGGAGCGGGGATTCGGGTTCTGGGGGGAAGACATGGCGACTCCGGGCACGGGGTCCCCGCAGGGCGGCCGGGTGCGCCGAGGCGCACCCGGGCCCGGTGCGGGAACGGGCGGGGAAGCAGAGGGAAGGAGGCAGGGACACCGGACCGGCACCGGACCGCATCGGAGGCACGGGCGGCACCGGAGGCACGGGTGGTTACGGATCACCCGGTGGGCGGCCGGAAGGGAAGCGCGGGCCGGGAGGCGCGGCCGGGAACCGCGACAGGGCGCGGACGGCGGACGGCGCGGCGGTCCGGCCGATCAGGAGCTCAAGGGCTCAGGAGCAGCGACAGATGGCGCTCGCCAGGCGTCCCAGATCGACGTGGCGGCGCTCCACGAGCGTGACCGAGAGATCACCTAGGGGCTGCATGGGCCTGGAGCCTGCCGCCTGGTCGTGCCCGTGTCAACGATCGTCTCGCTGTACGGACGCGGGTACCGGTATCCGGACGAGGGTCGCCGCTCGGGGCGGTCGGCGGGGCCGCCGGAGCCCGCCGTTCGCCCCGCACAGTGTGAGGCTCGACACGGAACGGGCGGTCGAAGGGAGCCTTCGGCCGCCCCAGGGTCCGCCTCACCCAGAGCAACAAAGGGGAGCGGGCCGCCGGCGCGCCCGCCGGCCCCGCCATCGGCCCCCAGGGGCCGCAGCGCTGGGATGCGGCCGTTACGCCCTTCGGTGGTCACCGCCCGGGGGCGTAACGGTGATCACTCCCGGTGATCGACAGGATCGTCCGGAAACGGACTTCCCGCTCCGCGTCCGCGCACGTCCGGGCGGCTCCCACCACAGGTGCGGGACCCCCACCGAATTCGGACCAGTGGTCGACCTCGCCTACACTCGGTGGCGTGCCTCGTGGTGATGGACGACTCAACCACGACCTGCTCCCCGGCGAGAAGGGCCCCCAGGACGCTTGCGGCGTCTTCGGTGTCTGGGCTCCCGGCGAAGAGGTCGCCAAGCTCACCTATTTCGGACTGTATGCCCTGCAGCACCGTGGACAGGAGTCCGCGGGCATCGCAGTGAGCAACGGGTCCCAGATCCTGGTCTTCAAGGACATGGGACTGGTCTCGCAGGTCTTCGACGAAACGTCTCTGGGGTCGCTCCAGGGCCATATCGCGGTCGGTCATGCCCGCTACTCCACCACCGGTGCCTCGGTGTGGGAGAACGCGCAGCCGACGTTCCGTGCCACCGCGCACGGCTCGATCGCCCTCGGCCACAACGGCAACCTGGTCAACACGGCCCGTCTCGCGGAGATGGTCGCCGACCTGCCGCGCAAGAACGGCCGCTCCACCCAGGTCGCCGCGACGAACGACACCGACCTCGTGACCGCGCTGCTCGCCGAGCAGGTCGACGACGAGGGCAAGCCGCTCACCATCGAGGAAGCCGCCACCAAGGTGCTTCCCCAGGTCCGCGGCGCCTTCTCGCTGGTCTTCATGGACGAACACACCCTCTACGCGGCCAGGGACCCGCAGGGCATCCGCCCGCTGGTCCTCGGACGCCTGGAGCGTGGCTGGGTCGTCGCGTCGGAGTCCGCCGCCCTCGACATCTGCGGCGCCAGCTACGTCCGCGAGATCGAGCCGGGCGAGCTCGTCGCCATCGACCAGAACGGTCTGCGCACCTCCCGCTTCGCGGAAGCGAAGCCCAAGGGCTGCGTCTTCGAGTACGTCTACCTGGCCCGCCCCGACACCGACATCGCCGGGCGGAACGTCTACCTCTCCCGCGTCGAGATGGGCCGGCGCCTCGCCGCCGAGGCCCCCGTCGAGGCGGACCTGGTCATAGCGACACCGGAGTCCGGCACCCCTGCCGCGATCGGTTACGCCGAGGCCAGCGGAATCCCGTTCGGTGCCGGGCTGGTCAAGAACGCGTACGTCGGCCGGACCTTCATCCAGCCCTCGCAGACCATCCGTCAGCTGGGCATCCGTCTGAAGCTCAACCCGCTCAAGGAAGTCATCAAGGGCAAGCGCCTGGTGGTCGTGGACGACTCGATCGTCCGCGGCAACACCCAGCGCGCGCTGGTCCGGATGCTCCGCGAGGCCGGTGCCGCCGAGATCCACATCCGGATCTCGTCCCCGCCGGTCAAGTGGCCCTGCTTCTTCGGCATCGACTTCGCGACCCGCGCCGAGCTCATCGCCAACGGCATGTCGGTCGACGAGATCGCCACGTCCATGGGCGCCGACTCGCTGTCGTACATCTCGCTCGACGGGATGATCGAGGCGACGACGATCCAGAAGCCCAACCTCTGCCGCGCCTGCTTCGACGGTGAATACCCGATGGAGCTCCCGGACCCGGAGCTGCTCGGCAAGCAGCTGCTGGAGACCGAGCTGGCCGCCGGCCCCGCCGCCACCGCGGCGGCCGACGCGCTGCGTCGTCCGTGATCCGGACCGACCGGCGTTCCCTCCAGCCCCGTATTCCCACACGAAAGATCCCGGGCAATGTCTGAGACAACAGGTGCTTCCTACGCTGCGGCCGGCGTCGACATCGAGGCCGGCGACCGCGCGGTCGAGCTGATGAAGCAGTGGGTGAAGAAGACGAAGCGCCCCGAGACCGAGGGTCTCGGCGGGCTCGGCGGATTCGCCGGACTCTTCGACGCCTCCGCGCTCAAGCGCTACGAGCGCCCGCTGCTGGCCTCCGCCACCGACGGCGTCGGCACGAAGGTCGACCTGGCGCGGCAGATGGGTGTCTACGACACCATCGGCCACGACCTGGTGGGCATGGTCGTCGACGACCTCGTCGTCTGCGGCGCCGAACCGCTCTTCATGACCGACTACATCTGCGTCGGCAAGGTGCATCCCGAGCGTGTCGCGGCGATCGTGAAGGGCATCGCCGAGGGCTGTGTCCTCGCAGGCTGCTCCCTGGTCGGCGGCGAGACGGCCGAGCACCCCGGACTCCTCGGCCCGGACGACTTCGACGTCGCCGGCGCGGGTACGGGCGTGGTCGAGGCCGACCGCCTGCTCGGTCCCGATCGCATCCGCGAGGGTGACGCGGTGATCGCCATGGCGTCGTCCGGTCTTCACTCCAACGGGTACTCGCTCGTGCGCCACGTGGTCTTCGACCGGGCCGGCTGGACCTTGGACCGTCAGGTGGAGGAGTTCGGCCGGACCCTCGGCGAGGAGCTCCTGGAGCCCACCCGGATCTACTCGCTGGACTGCCTCGCCCTCACCCGTACGACCGAGGTGCACGGCTTCAGCCACGTCACCGGTGGCGGTCTGGCGAACAACCTGGCCCGGGTGATCCCGGACGGGCTGCACGCCACGGTGGACCGGTCCACCTGGACCCCGGGCGCGGTGTTCGACCTGGTCGGCAAGGCCGGCAAGGTCGAGCGGCTGGAGCTGGAGAAGACGCTGAACATGGGCGTCGGCATGATCGCGATCGTCCCGGCCGACTCCGTGGACGTGGCACTGACGACGCTGGCCGACCGCGGGGTCGACTCCTGGATCGCCGGTGAGATCACCGACCGCGGCGACCACGCCACGGGCGCCGAGCTGACCGGCGACTACGCCCGCTGATCACCCGCGGGCACGCTGCGAGGGGGCGGGGCAGGGCGACAGGGATCGCCCGCCCGCCCGGCAGCCGACGCCTGACGGCCGTCCGGCCATGCCTCGCGGACACCCGGCGGACACCCCGCGATTGCCGTACCGCCCAGCCGGTGTCCGGACGGCGGTACGGGCGCTCGGGAGCTCGAACGTCCGTGGACGCCACGGCCCGATCGTGACCGGACAGCACAGAACCCGGTCCGGGCGGACCCGGACCGGGTTGTTGTGTCAGCGCGAGGTCAAGCGCCGCGGCGCTGGGACGAGGGACCGGACTCTTCGTCCTCGTCCTCGTCGTCGTTGTAAAGATCCGCGTACTGTGCGTACGGGTCATCGTCCTCGTCGTCGTCCTCGAACGGCTCGGCGTTCGGTGGCTGACTCGAAGGTGATGCGCCCAGCTCATTGGCCAGACGGTTCAGGTCGGTTCCGCCGCTGCTGTACTTCAGCTGGCGGGCGACCTTTGTCTGCTTGGCCTTTGCCCGGCCGCGCCCCATGGCTCGACCCCCTCGGTGACGGGGCTCGACGGCCCCAGAGTCTTGACACGCGTTCATGTTTCGGGACGGCCTCTCGGATGAGAGTCCGTGCCCGTAGAGCTTCAACGGTACCTGCTTCCGTGGCCATACGGTACGCCGCCCGCGTCTTGCGCCTCGGTGCAGGACCAAGGAGGTGCTCCGTCCTCGCTGGTCAACTGCGATTTTAACCTCTTCTCGGCGTTCGACCCGCCGACCGGCGTGAGTCTTGTCTCGCCAGGCACCCGCGGGCCCCGCCGACCGGGGCGTACATGCCGTTCCGGTCGGCGGGCGGTCGCTCAGGCGCGCGGGAGACGGACGGCCCCGGCCATCCTCAGCTCGGCGATCCGGTCCGCGGCCGCGGCCGGCGGGATACCGTCCGCCTTCGCACGTGCGAACAGTTCCAGCGTGGTGTCGAAGATCTTCGCCGTCTTCGCCCTGGCGCGCTCGAAGTCGAAACCATGCAGTTCCTCGGCGACCTGGATCACGCCACCGGCGTTCACCACGTAGTCCGGCGCGTAGAGGATCGCGCGGTCCGCGAGGTCCTTCTCCACCCCCGGGTGCGCGAGTTGGTTGTTGGCCGCGCCGCACACCACCTTCGCGGTGAGCACCGGCACGGTGGTGTCGTCCAGCGCGCCGCCGAGCGCGCACGGGGCGTAGATGTCGAGCCCCTCGGTGCGGATCAGCGCGTCGGTGTCCGCCACCACGGTGACCTCGGGGTGGGCGTCGGTGATCCGGCGCACCGACTCCTCGCGCACGTCGGTGACCACGACGTCCGCCCCGTCCTCCAGCAGGTGCCGGACCAGATGCCGGCCGACCTTGCCGACGCCGGCGATGCCGACCTTGCGGCCGCGCAGGGTCGGATCGCCCCACAGGTGCTGGGCCGAGGCCCGCATTCCCTGGAAGACGCCGAACGCCGTGAGCACCGACGAGTCCCCGGCGCCGCCGTTCTCGGGGGAGCGCCCGGTGGTCCAGCGGCATTCGCGGGCGACCGTGTCCATGTCCTCGACGTACGTGCCGACGTCGCAGGCCGTGACGTAGCGTCCGCCGAGGGAGGCCACGAACCGGCCGTAGGCGAGCAGGAGTTCCTCGGTCTTCACGAGGTCCGGGTCGCCGATGACGACGGCCTTGCCGCCGCCGTGGTCGAGCCCGGCCATGGCGTTCTTGTACGACATCCCGCGCGCGAGGTTCAGCGCGTCGGCGACGGCGTCCGCCTCGGTGGCGTACGGGTGGAAACGGGTGCCGCCGAGGGCGGGGCCCAGGGCGGTGGAGTGGAGGGCGATGACGGCCTTGAGGCCGCTGGCCCGGTCCTGGCAGATGACGACCTGCTCATGGCCGCCCTGGTCCGAGTGGAACAGAGTGCGCAGCACGTCCGCGGGCGCGGCGGGTGCGTCAGGTGCGCCGGTCACATCGGTCACGGTGGTGACTCCCAAGTACGAAGCGGCAGAGGGGCCTTCTGAGGGTGGGAAAACCCCGGCGGACCGGCGGGGCCGGCCCGTTCGGTCCGAGCGTAGGCGCTGCCTCCGCGCGGATCGCCTCTCTGCCGTGGATCACCCCCCGAGGGAGTACGGGCGTGACACGATCAGCTTCATGTCGGTGGTGTCTTCAGTGCTCGTCCCTTACACGTCCTATCTGCGGGTGTACGAGCCCTTGGCCGCCTTCCCGGAGGCCGAGCGCGCGCACTGGACGCGCTATGCGCAACGCTCCGAGTTCCCCACCGTGCAGGACGAACTCCGGCGCTCACTGGCGGACTTGGTCCCCACTCCACCGGTCGGGGTGAGTCCCCACGAGAGCGCCGACGCCTTCGTCGCGGAGATCGACGGGGTGGTCTGCGTCTGCCCGTGGCGGACCCGGCTGCGCGGATGGCTGGCCCTGGAGGAACTAGAGGGTCTGTTTCCGGCCAATGTGCTGGACGCCGTGCTGCCGGCGGTCGTCCGGGAACAGCAGGTCGCCGACCACGAGCGGTGGCAGCACCGGAACCCGGACGCACGGCCCTGGATCAGGACGGCGGTCTGGCACGTACCGGTCCGCTGGTTCGTGCTCTTCGCCGACGGGGAGCGCGAGTACACGGCTCCGGACGGCGAGGGCGGACCGGCGTCGCTGCGGTACCGGACGCCCATGGTGGAGGCGCGGCGCAGGCTGGCGCGCGGGCTGCGGACCCTGCGCGAGACCGTGGACGACGGTCCGTTGGCGGACGGGCTGGTGGATGTGGGCCGCTGGCTGGAGGAGTTCCACCCCCGGTCGCTGGTCGAACTGGACTACGGGGGCCTGGTGCACGCCGTACCGGCCGCGCGGCTCGCCGAGGACCGGTCGGCCGCGGACGTGGCCGAGGGCATCGGGGCGCTGCGCGACGGCGACAACGACCGTGCCGCGGTGGCGTACGGCCGGCTCGCGGAACGCTGGCGCGCGGTGCGGGACCTCCGGTCCGCCAACTGACGAGCGGGTCCGAGGGCCGCGCCCCGGCCGGTTCACGGGTTCGCCGCGGCTTCCGTCGGCATGACCGCCGGTCGGCCTGTCCACAGGACGCGACTTCGTGAAGTGAACGGTGAAAGGGCTGTCCGGCGTCAACATGTGTCGGCGCACCTCCCCACCAATGGATGCGAATCGGAACACGGCGGCATGAAAGGTCTGAACCGGGGCAACCTCATGCCGAGGCGGTCGCAAGCAGCCCAACCGGATGGAATCGTGCCAAGGTGCGCCAACCGCCTTCTTTGCCAGGAAGGCCGGCCGTGCGGTCGGCCGCGACCGGGAAGGGAGTCGAGGGAGCCGATGATCCGCGACGAGACGCGCGAGCAGGCGCGCGAACCCACGGGAAACACCGAGGAGCGTCCGGCCGGGACGTGATCCGCCGAGCGCGGGTCGCGGGGCCTGCGCAGTCCGGGCCGTTCCGCAGCCCGACTGACGGTCCGTCGGGCGGGTCCCCCGGGGCGGGAGAGTCGGGTGTGACGGGAGGCTACGTCCAGCGCCCTAGGTCTTACGTCCTGAACCGGTCCATTGGTCGCAAGCGTGACGGACGGCACTAAGGGCGCCCTTGCGCCCATCCCTACCCCTCGTGCCAAAATAGGACAAGGAGTCCGGGGAGGACTCTGTCCGTCCAACTATGGGCGGATTGCTCTGTATTACGCGCTATGGGGGGTCTAGTGGCTCCTGATTGCTCTGTGACTGATCGTTACTGACGCGTGACTGTCCGCTATGGCATGGTCCATCGGCATCCGTCGCTGATGAACACCTGGGAGGGCAATTCCATCGGTTTGGCCGACGCGGCTGGACGGATGGTGTAGTTGTAGTGCCGAGGACAAGCCGTTCGTCCTATAACCGACTCGGCCCCCGTTCACCATTTCGGGCAACGTGGGCCAAGGTGCAGAATTTAGAGGAAAGAACCGAGATGGTTCGGTTCTCCCGAGGAGGCCGCTCATGACCGCTCGCACCCCTGATGCCGAGCCGCTGCTGACCCCGGCTGAGGTTGCCACGATGTTCCGCGTGGACCCGAAGACGGTCACCCGTTGGGCCAAGGCTGGCAAGCTCACGTCCATCCGCACGCTCGGTGGACATCGCCGGTACCGCGAGGCAGAGGTCCGCGCACTGCTTGCGGGTATTCCGCAGCAGCGCAGCGAGGCCTGAAACACCCCTGTCGCCGCATCACGACCGGGCAGCTGACGGCCCCCCAACCGCAGCCGCTCACCCATAGCTCCATACGACGGGCGCCCGCCCCAACGGGCGTCATACCTGTGCGATACGGGCACGTCGTCAAGATCGCGCTGGACTCCGCCGGGTCCAGCGCGATCTTTTTTTGTGCCCGGGAGGTGCCCGGAAGTGCCCCGGTGGCCGGGCCGCAGGCATGTGCGGCCGTCCTGACCTGCCGGTACGTGCGTCCGGTACGTGCGGCCCTGACGGGCCGCCGGTTCCCGCTCCGGCGTACGCCGGGCGCCTCCCCGTGGGGCCTTCCGGCCGTTTCCCGGGTCTCTCCGTACGACCTGCCGCGTCGCTTCCCGGCGGAGGCGCGTGGGGTGTGTGGGCAGGTGTGGGGTTCTGTGTGCGAGCCGGTGAAGGACTCTGTCCGGAGGCGGGGGAGCTACCCGTACGGGCCGGGAGAAACCGGAGGGATGGATTCCATAGGAGCCCCGGAGAAGGGTGCAATTGCACATATTAAATTCGACGGTTGTATGGGGAGGGTAAAGTCACCCTGTCCAAAAACTGGTTCGGTGACTCCCGTCACACTGCCTGCCGCTTGCCAACATCCAGCCTGCCACTACGGGGAGGTGGCAAACTTCGCCGATGGTCATGGGGGGCGGGGACTTTCGGCCTTCGCTCCGGTGGTCTCCGCGCCGTCCTCGGCGCCCAGCGCTCCCCGC
>NZ_JBHWZJ010000116.1:0-19517 GCF_042728415.1 Streptomyces sp. NPDC060198
CCTTCAGCCGTGCCGTGCCCCTTCAGCCGTGCCGTGCCCCTTCAGCCGTGCCGTGCCCCTTCAGCCGTGCCGTGCCCCTTCAGCCGTGCCGTGCCCCTTCAGCCGTGCCGTGCCCCTTCAGCCGTGCCGTGCCCCTTCAGCCGTGCCGTGCCCCTTCAGCCGTGCCGTGCCTCTTCGGCCCGACCTGCACCGTCGGCCCGACCTGCGCCGTCGGCCTGACCTGCACCGTCGGCCCGACCTGCCTGGTCGGCCCACCGTGCCCGCGCCGACTCGCCGGGCCCAAAGACGCGGCCTCTGCGCTTGGCGGTCATCAGGAACAGCACCGTGGGCACGGCGCACACCAGGATGGCGAAGACGCTGGCCTCCGGGCCGAAGGCCCCGCCGGACAGGATGTCGGGCCCGCTGACGGAAGCGTCCAGCAGACCTCCGGTGCCGGTCCCGGAGCCAGAGACGGCGGTACCGAAGATGCCCTGCTCCGCCATGTTCCAGCCCAGGTGCACGCCGATCACCAGCCACAGCGACCGGGTGGCGGCGTAGATCGCGCCGAACATCAGCCCGGCCTCGACGGCGATGGCCAGCGCGCCCCAGACGGTCGCGTCCTTGTTGACCAGGTGCAGGGAGCCGAAGGCGAGCCCCGAGACTGCCACCGCCCCGTACGTCCCCGTCTTCTCCTCCAGCACCCGGAACAGCGCTCCCCTGAAGGCCAGTTCCTCGGCCACCGACAGGCAGCTCATCAGCCCCAGGGTGGTCAGCGCGCCACCGATCGAGCCCCAGCCCTGGACGTGGTAGCCGCCGACCAGCGCGACCGACGCGATCGTGACGGAGAAGAGGCCCAGCCCGAGCAGGGCCCCTTGGCGCAGTTCCGGCCGCGCCCGGTCCAGTGCGAGCTCCCGTGGCCTGCGGCGGCCCTCCAGGTAGCGCACCAGAGCGACGTACGCGGCCACGGCCAGCCCGCCGGTCACCACCCCGGTGATCAAGGCGGTCAACGCCGTACCGTCGGCCGCGCCGTTGATCGCGGCGGCGATCGCGTCCACGGCCAGCATCGCCACGAACATCACCGGCAGGCGCACCCACGCGGAGGCCGCCCACCGCGCGGGGCGCCCGGTGCTCTCCCCGGCGGCCGCGGTCGGACGGGCGTCGCCGCCGGACGGCTGCGCCGCCGACGAAGGCTTGCTGAACAGCATGGCTTCCTCCTCAAGGTCCCGCTCGCAGCGGGCGGTCCGCGTTCCCGATGCCGGAAAACTACGGGCCGCGCCCCCTTCGGATCGTCACCGTGGGGTGGGCACTTGGCGCGTGGGCCGGTCCCCCGGGCGAGCTACCCGGCCCTCCCCCTCCGGAGGGATGCCCCCGCCCGTCACCAGGCACTACGGTCGCCGTGCGAGGCCGTGCGAGGCCGTGCGAGGCCGTGCGAGGCCGTGCGAGGCGGTGCGACCGCTCGGCCCCCGCTCCACGCCGAAGGCCGGGGACGCGGGCTGGCGGGGTAAGTGGGCTTTCCCCAGCGGCCGTTCAGCGGTGCCGGACCGGTGCGCCAGTCGCCGCAGCCACCGATCGGGCCCTCCGATCGGACCCACCGATCATGGACGAGGTATGGAAGACCGAGCAGTTGGCGCCCCCGGGGGCACGGCATCCTCCGTGAACCCACTGGGCGACGCCCTGGGCCGACTCCGCCTGCTGGCCCGGTGGTGGGGATCGCGCCCCGCCGCCCTCAGGGACCGCGAGTTCGCCGTCGTCTTCACCCTGCTGTCGTTCGCGGCACCGCTGTCGGGGATCGGGGCGCGGTTCGGCGACCTCCCCACCCACGAGGCCTCCGTCGCGAGTGTGCTGCTGACCCTGGGACAGACCCTGCCGCTCGCGGTGCGCACCCGGTGGCCCGCCGTCTGCCTCGCGGTGACCGCGGGTTCGTTCGCGGTCCACGAGTCCCTCGGCGCCCCGGCGACCTTCGGCAGCATGGGGCTGTACATCGCGCTGTACTCGACGGGCGCCCACCAGGACCGGCTGCGCCGCTCCGTCGCGCTGGCGGCGACGGGAGGGTACGCGGTCTTCTGCGTCGTCCTGCACGCGCTGGGTTCGCCCGACGACGTGGGCGACTTCCTGCTCTACTACGCGGTCCTGGCGGTGGTGTGGGGCCTGGGCGTCCTGGTCCGCGAGCGGCGGGCGCACGAGGCCGAGCGGCGGCGGCTCGCCACGCAGGCGACCATCGCCGAGGAACGCAGCCGCCTGGCACGGGAGTTGCATGACGTGGTCACCCATCACGTGACCGCGATGGTCGTCCAGGCCGGCGCGGCGAAGTACCTCACCGGGGCGCCCGAGCGTCTCGACGAGGCGCTCGACGCCATCAACGGCACCGGCCGCCGCGCGCTGGCCGAACTACGCTTCCTGCTCGGCGTGCTGGAGGCGACCGGTGAGCCGGGGCCGCGGGAGCGGACGCCGATGCCGGGCCGGGTGCCGGACCTGGTGGAACAGACCCGTGCGGGTGGCCAGCCGGTCGAGCTGGCCGAGGAAGGAGAACAACCGGACATGGCGATGGCAGCCCGACTCACCACCTACCGCGTCGTGCAGGAGTCCTTGACGAACGCCGTGAAGTACGCGGCGGGACGCCGGACACGCGTACGGCTGGCGCACACCCCCGGCTGGACGGACGTCGAGATCACCACCGCCGGCGCGATCGGCGGTGCGTCCTCCCCCGCCGCCGCGCGGGGTGACGGCCCGCACGTCTCGGGAGGCCGCGGTCTGGCCGGGCTGCGGGAACGGGTGGAGATGCTGGGAGGCGAGTTCGCGGCGGGCCCCGCTCCGGACGGCGGGTTCCGGGTGCACGCGCGCATCCCGGCGGGAGGTGCCGCATGAGCGCCGCGCCCACCACGATCAGACTGCTGGTCTGCGAGGACCAGGCCCTCGTACGCGCCGGATTCGTCACGATCTTCTCCGCCCAGCCCGACATGGAGGTCGTGGGGGAGGCGGCGGACGGGCGGGCCGCGATCCGGCTGGCGGAGGAGCTGAGACCCGACGTCGTCGTGATGGACATCCGCATGCCCCTGCTCGACGGCATCGAGGCCACCCGCCACCTGGCGGGCCCCGACGCACTCGACCCGGCGAAGATCCTGGTCGTCACGACCTTCAACGTCGACGAATACGTGTACGAGGCCCTGCGCGCGGGCGCCAGTGGCTTCCTGCTGAAGGACGCGGCACCGGACGAACTGCTGGGTGCCGTACGTACCGTGGCCCGTGGCGAGTCCCTCCTGTCCCCGGTCGTCACGCGCACCCTGATCGGTCGCTTCGCCGAACGGCTGCGCCCGGCCGGCGCCCCCGCGTCCCCCGAGCGCGACCGCCTGACGGCGCTCACCCCGCGCGAACGCGAGGTCTTCCTCCTCATCAGCGAGGGGCTGTCGAACTCCGAGATAGCCACCGAACTGGTCCTCAGCCCGGAGACCGTGAAGACCTACGTCTCCCGCATCCTCACCAAGCTGCAACTCCGCGACCGCGTCCAGGCGGTGGTGCTGGCGTACCGGGCGGGACTTGCCCCGGGAGGCGACCGGGCCTGACGTCCGGCCTTCCGGTCCGCACCAGGGCGTGTCGGCCCCGGCACCCCGGACACGGGGACGACCCGGAGACGCGGGAGAACCCGAGTCCGGGGAGGCGGGCCGCCTCCCGGGCCAGGTGCCCCCCAGGGCGTGTTCCGAAAGTCCCGCCTGCCGGGCGACGCCTGGCACGCCCTCCGGGCGGACGGCGCCACTTCCGAAACCGCCCCAACGCCACGATCCCGCCCGGTCTTCCGACCGGGCGGGATCGTGTGACGTCCACGAGAGCTACTCGCGAACTGTCGTCTGTGGGGTGTTCACGAGTACTGCTGGCCAGGCGGGACAGAAGCAGTTGCAGACTCCCAGTTGCCCGGAGATCGTTTCCCGCTGATGGGGCGGCCACTCGTGTCCCGTCGCAGGGACCGCCACCTGCACCTCGGCCCGCTCCTGCGCAGCAGCGCACCCCGCAGGACCACTCCACACGGGCCGCGGACGCGGCGGCATCTTGATCCTTTCGGTTCCGTGCCTGTTCAATCAGCGGATGACCGAGACCGATGTCCACCTTGGCACCGTCACCGCGCCCTCCGGGATGCTCGTGCTGGGAATGGCGGGCTGGATCGACTACTGGCCGCAGGTGGGCCAGCCGCTGTCCGAGCGGGCCCGGGCCGTCATAGCCACCGGCGGCGGGCACTTGCACGGACCCGAGGACGGTGAGCCGTCTGCTTGGATGTGCGAGGCGATCGCTGTAGCAGCCGCCGCGGACCGGCCCCTGCGGGTTCGGGCCCAGACATCGGCCTCGCCATTCGATGGGGAACCGACGATCGCCGTCCTGGAGGTCGGCCTCGGTCGGCCCTGGGTCGGCCCCGATGACGGCGAACCCCTGCACCTCGGCGACCTGCCGGTCGACCGATGTGGCATGGTCCTCGGCGACGCTGCGGCGCTGGACGACTTCACCGGTCTGGACGGACAGTCCACCGACGGTCTCGCGGACGTCACCTACTGGGGCAAGTACGAAGACGCCGTCCATGCGCAGTTCGGCGGTGACCGCATCCCACAGCACCCCGGCGGACACGGGCCGCTCGGGTGGCTCGACCTCTCCCTGGCCGAGGCCGAAGCGGTCGCCGAACGGCTCCGAACCTGGACCCGAGAAGGCCCCGGCAACGGGCTGATGGTTGCCGTCGACGCCCACACCGACTTCCACCTGTTCAACCGAGCCGGCTGGAGCCACCCACTGCTGGCGGGTGCCATCGCCCTCGATGGATGCCCAGTTCTCGGTCTCGGCTGGGATCCCGGGGACCACTCCATACGCCACCACGGGGAGCGGGGCCATGGGCAGGTCTACCCCGCCACCCTTGAAGCCCGCGCGGGCGAAACGGTACTGCGCTGGACCATCCCGCCGTACGACCCTGACCTGTGAACCACGCCCGGCATGAAGGTGCCCGGAGAACCCAGTTGAGCCAGACAGTTCAGCCCAGCACACTCGCCCGATCAGCCACAGCACACAGCCGGGCCGCTGGGACGGGCCCTGGTACAGGGTTCGCACTGAGCACTTCGAAGCCGCTTTCCTGCCGAATTCCGGCGAGGATCTGGAATCTGTGGACAATATCGACGTCTTCGTGGACTTGGAGGACGGATCCCGCTGGAGCGCGACCATCATCACCCTCGGACAAGTCGAGGCCGTCATGGCGAAATGGGCCGAAAGCGGGTAAGCCCTGGGAGGCCGCTACTTCTGGTGCTCGGACGGTCTGATCGTCCGCGATCCTGGCATCAGCAACATGGTCCGGGCACTCACCGGTCTGATCGAGTCCGACGAGTTCACCCAGGTCCTTCACCGCCTCGACGTCTGACCCGGCACGGTCCGGGCCGCGACGGCCGGCCCGTTGAAACGACCAGCAGCTCCAGGCCCTCAAGTCATCGTGCGCATGCAGGTGCCCGGTACCTGCAACTGTGCCGGGAGCTTCGCCGCGGTGTCCGAGCGATCTGTGATCACGTCGGCGAGACGGGCGTACAGGCGTACACACGGATCGGATCGAGGTGCAGTTCATGTGGGCCCAGGCAGTCTGCCGCGAGGGTAGCCACAAGTGTCCCGCAGGCACATGCCATGTTGCGGCCTCCGGTTCCGAGTGGCCCGCAGCACCCCCAGTGGATGTCCGAGGCCTCGATCAGCCGGAGGGTGGACATGTCATCCGGATGAACGGCCACGGAGTTCCTGGGCCCTGCGGACACCATGCCCGTCATGTCGGGCGGCATGAGCAGAGTGCGGCTTCCGGAAGCGCTCGGTTGCATGGGGTCCGGAGCCGCGAAGGGGGCTCCCCACGGCTCGGTGTCGATGGCGTAGTGGCCGCGCGAGACGGTCGAGGGCGAGAGCCGGGTTCTTCGGTCGCGCTCCTTGTCGTGCACGAAGGCGTCGGGGACTTCTGGAAGCTCCTGAAGGTCCGGTGTGAGCTGGACACCGCACTTCGCGCAGCAGAAGACTGTCATGTCGGCCGTTCTACCCCACCGTCGCCGTCGGCCACGACCGCGTTTCTGCCCGCCGAAAGTTTGTGGGCGGTGGATCTCGGTGATGGAACGGTGCGGTTGGACAACACCCCGTGGTTCGTGCGCGGGGTTGCCAGCGACGACATCATCCGGGGGGAGGTCGACGGGGAAGGCGTTCGGATGAAAGCCCCACAGCGGTTAGACGTGCCCTGATGCATCCCCGCGTTCTCACCGACGGTTGGCGTCAGCCCATTCGTCTCTGTTCCACATGACGGGCATGGCTCCGACCGGTTCGAACCGGATGTCCGGGTCGTTGCTGTGGAGCAGGCTGAAGAAACGACGCTGAAGTACCGACGCATGGCGGGCCTGGTTGGCGACGATGTCCAGAACGATCTGGGCCTCTCGCGGGCAAGCGGCGGTGAAGCGGTCGTAATCGGTGATGGACAGGACGAGCCCAGTGCCTTCTGGCGAGTCGTCGTACGGGCCGTAACAGGCCACATCGCCGAGACAGTCGTTGAGCGCGTCGAGGTTGTGGCCGTAGTAGTCGGGGAACTGCAGCGCGGCGGCAACGTCCCTGTGCATGTCCTGCTCGGAGGCCCAGTCGCCCGCGACGAGGCGGACGACGCGGAAGCCGCGCTCTTCGAGCCTCAGTTCGGCTTCCGTGAGGAGCCGTCGGCGCCAGAAAAGGGTGACGAAGGTGTTGCTCATGTACTCGATGCCGGGAAAGCGGGTCGAGGCAGCGTCAGGTGTCGAGTTCTGGGCGGATTCCCTCCGGTACGCGTCCAGCAGCCGGAAGAACTCCTCGACCGGAGTCGAGCCGGCGGGGGTGTCGCGTTCGATCTCGGCTGCCCAGGTGAGGGAGTCGGCGATGCCGCGTTGCTCTCGGAGCCAGCGGTTGAAGTCGTCCTCGGGCCAGAAGGCGAAGGATTCCTCGATGCCGTGCACACCGAGCGCTGCCCGGTAGCCGCTGAGCAAGGACTGCAGGTGCAGAAGCGATCCGCCGGGGACCCACATGCCGGGCCGGAGCCGGATCTGATCCAGGAAGTCGTACACGTCCGTGCAGTCCTGCCAGTGCTTGGCCGTGGGGCGCGGGCTGTCTTCGGTCGGCATGCTCCGACCCTACGGTGCGGACGGAAGTTGTCGTCTGTTGGAGGGATGCGAGCGCAAGGCGATCGCGGGCGGTCGATTGGGGACATCTGCGGTCAACCTCTGCGATCTTGCTGTGCCCGCCCCTACGTTTGACTGGGGCTCGGAGTGCCATCGGGCTCCGGGATGGGCAAGCGAAGGCGGTGCCGCGATGACGCCACTGTTCGAGCGTTTGGATCAGGAAGAGACGCTTGTGCGTGGCGAGTTGGACACGCTACGCGAGAAGGTCGCGGCGGCCGAAGAGCGGCTGGCTCACTCCGCCAGTCTTCTGGTCGCTGCCAGCCGACGACATCGCGCGGGACACCTGCATGCCTGTGAACGCGTCAGCCGCCGTCCGCAACTGGCGCTCGGCCCCGTCCTGGACACCCCGGGCAAGCGCATCGGCCCGAACGCGGTCCACTCCCTGACCCAGCTTGCCCCGTTCGGCTTCCCGAAAGGGCTGCTGGCCGCCGACCGCGCCTATACCGACGAGATCACCGAGCACTTCGCCCAGCCGGTCCGCACCCTGGGCCGACCAACTGGTTCCCGACTACAAACAGCAGCACCGGGGCATCCGGGGCACCCACCAAGGTGCCCTTCCCGTCGACGGATTCGCCTGCCCGGCCATGCCGCCCGCACCGGCCCACGCGACCACGGGGCTCAACGACAAGGCCGTACGCGACCTCGCTGACGGCACCGAGCTCAGCGAGCGGATCGCAGGCCGGGAACCATACCTCCTCAAGCTCAAGGAGTCCGCCGACGAGCGCGGACGCGATCAGGCTCCAGTGCCCGGCCACTGGGCCCTCGCCCGCCGTGGTGTGTTCCCTTCAACCAGGTCCACCGCGTCCCGGCGCCACGGCCGGCCGTGGTCGACTTCACGGATAAGCGGGCTACCGCCCCACGCAGTGCGGCCAAGCCCACCGTCCCGATCCCTCAAGGTGAACGGTTGCGGCCCCTGCCCAGGACGAGCTGCCTCGGATCTGCCAGAAGCCCACGATCACCGTCCGACCCGGCGCCCTCGGCAAGCTCGACACGTTCCGCCAGGACCGGCACTACCTCCAGTCGCCGCGCTCGCTGGATCGGCATCCACGCCCCCCGACGCGGCCGGGCTGCCGCCGCCCATACGGCCGGAGATCCGCGAGACCATCTGAGAGCCGAGCACCACAGGCTGGGATCACGCACGCCCGCGTACAGCCCAGAAACGCCTCACGCACCCGAACCACCCCGAAACATCAGGCCGACGACCGCCCGCAACCGCCTCCGGCACCGATCGCGTTCGGACACCACCTCGAACAGACCCTGGAAACGCCAAGATCCCGCCCGGTCTTCCGACCGGACGGGATCTTGTGACGTCCACGAGAGCTACTCGCGAACTGTCGTCTGTGGACCTGTGGGGATTTGAACCCCAGACCCCCTCGATGCGAACGAGGTGCGCTACCAGACTGCGCCACAGGCCCTTGCGACGAGTGAAACTCTAGCACCCTTCAGGGGGTGCTTGGAAATCCGTTCCCCGCTGGTCAGCGGCGTCGGGTTCCGGGGGGTCACCGGCCCGGACACTCCCGGGCGGAAGGACCGTCCCGCTGCCGTCATTCGTTGGCGGCACGGGGTCGGTCCTCCTCGTCGTCGTACTGGTCGAAGAGAGGGGTGCGGCCCCGGTCGCGGGTGCGGCGGGCGTCGGGCCGGTGGCGGGGGGTCTGGTCCACGTCCGGGAGGGCCGGGTCCGGCGGGGCGGGCTCGGCGGTGCTGGAGCGGGCGGCGCTCCAGGTCTCCGGATCGTTGACCTCGACGCCGCCGGAGGCGCGCGGGGCGACCGGGGCGGTGACGTACGTCGGCAGCGGCACGGGGACCGGCTCCCAGCTGTCGCCCTGAGCCCGGCCTCGTTCGCGCTGCTGGTCCACCCACTCCGCGTGGTCCGTCTGCTCGACGAGCGCCCGGCGGCCGGCCTCCTGCGGGGAGACGGTCGGTACGGGCACCGGGTCGGCCGGACGGTGCGCGTCGGGTTCCTCGTCGGTCTCGGCCGCGGGCGCCGTCTGCTGATGGCGGCGCGGGCGGTTCTCGCGCAGACGCTGCGCCGCGTCCTCGGCCCGGCGGCGGTCCATGGTGAAGACGAACCGCCTCCGCTCCTGGGCGCGCAGGTGCACGATGTAGGCGCTGAGCATCACCGCGGGCGCGGCGGGAGCCCAGAGGAAGGCGAGGCCGCCGACCGCCGCGACGATCGCGCCGGCGGTGAAGACCAGGAAGAGGACGCTGGTGGTACGCCGGCGCCGGGCCAGTACCTGGGAACGCTGGGCGCGACGGACGCGTTCGGCGTCCTCGGCTCCCCCTCGGGCGCGCTGCGCCGACGGCGCGGCCGCGGACGGCGCGACCCGCTGCTCGGGAGGCCGCCCGGCGGACGGGCGGTGCGCCGCAGGGCGGTTGCGGGGCTCGTTCCGCTCCTGCGCGGAATGCGCCGGGTGGCCCGGGTGTGCCGGTTGCTCCACCGCCGGGCGTCCGGACGCGCGCCCGGGAGCGTGCGCCGGATCGAGGATCCTGGCTTCGGTGTGCGCCCCGGGCGCGGCGAAGGCCCGGACGTCGACGGACTCCATCCGGTCCGTCTCGGCGTCCGGGTCGACGACCGGTTCCGCCTCCTCGGCGCCACGCTCCCGCAACCCCTTGGCGTAACGACGCTCCATCGCCGCCCGTCCGGACAGCAGCCGGATGGCGGTGCTGAAGCGTTCCGTCGGACGCGCTTCGTTGAGTTCGTCCTGCCTTCGGAGCCACATCGGCACCAAGTAGGCGGCCCAGGCACCGACGATGACTGCGTAGATGAGGCCGCTGCTGCTCACGCTCACACCGTAGAGGGGTTTGCACGGCGGCATCCGCCAATTGCCACGGTGTGTCGCACGATCAGGCTGATATCACGGGCCTTTTTTGTGATTGTTCAGACCAACGAGTGACGTCGCCGGTGCTTAATGCGACGACAAGGTGTTTATTTCGAACATGCATTTGATTTATGGGGAGCGCGTACCCGGTCTCGACCGGTGCCAGCGCCGGAGCAGCCCGTCGGCCGCTTCCTCCGACGTGAGCGCATAGACGAAGTGGTCCCGCCAGGCGCCGTCGATGTGCAGATAGCGGGGGCGCAGCCCTTCCTCGCGGAATCCGAGTTTCTCCACCACCCGGCGGCTCGGTCTGTTCTCGGGGCGAATGCAGATCTCGATGCGGTGCAGCCCGACCCGGCGGAAACAATGGTCGGCGGCGAGAGCCACGGCGGTGGGCATGACACCGCGACCCGCGACTTCCTGGTCGACCCAGTAGCCGATGTGCGCCGAACACATCGAGCCCCAGGTAATGCCCGCGACGGTCAACTGGCCGACGAGGCGGCCCTCGTACTCGATCGCGAACGGCAGCATCCGCCCGGCTCTCGCCTCGGAGCGCAGGTGTCGGACCATCTGCCGGTACGTGGGCCGGCGGATCACCGGACCACCGGGGACGGGCGGCGGGACGGTGGCCTCCCAGGGGCGGAGCCAGTCGCGGTTGCGGCGGTTGACCTCGCGCCAGACGTTCTGGTCCCGCAGGCGTATCGGCCGCAGCGTCACCTCGCCGTCCCTGAGGAGCACCGGCCAGAGGTGCGCGTTCAGGACGGGCTCCCGGGCAGGGGGTGGTCGCCGCCGCGCAGTTGGTCGACTGCGTGCGTCACGATCCGGCCGAGGACGGCGAGCCCGTCGCGCACCCCGCCGGTCGAACCGGGCAGGTTCACGATCAGCGTGCGCCCGGCGACCCCGGCGAGCCCTCGGGAGAGCGCCGCGGTCGGCACGGCGGCGCGGTTCTCGGCCCGGATCGCCTCAGGGATTCCGGGCACCTCGTGGTCCAGCACCCGCCGGGTCATCTCCGGGGTGAGGTCGGTGGGCGAGATACCGGTGCCGCCGGTGGTCAGGATGACGTCGTATCCGCCCGCGATCCCGGCGCGCAGCGACAGCTCCACCGGCTCGCCGTCCGGCACGACCAGCGGTCCGTCCGTGGCGAAGCCGAGGGCGGTGAGTCCGTCGACGAGGATCGGACCGCCCTTGTCGGCGTAGACACCCGCGGCGGCACGGTTGGAGGCGGTGATGACGAGGGCGGTGTACGGGGCCGGGCCGGGGCCCTCGGACGGGTCGCTGCCCGCGGGCGGGAGGCCGAAGGCGCTCACGCTTCCGCTCCGCTCGGCTCCGGGCGCACCCAGTCGCCGGACTTGCCGCCGGACTTGGCCTCGACCCGTACGTCGGTGACGACCGCGGCCTTGTCGACCGCCTTGACCATGTCGATCACCGTGAGCGCGGCGACCGTGACCGCCGTCAGCGCCTCCATCTCGACGCCGGTGCGGTCCGTGGTCTTCACCGTGGCGCTGATCTCGACGGCGTCGTCCGCCACGCTCAGGTCGACCTCGACGCCGGAGACGGCGAGCGGGTGGCAGAGCGGGATGAGGTCGGGGGTCCGCTTGGCCCCCATGATCCCGGCGATCCGCGCGGTGGCGAGGGCGTCGCCCTTGGGAACTCCCTCGCCGCGCAGCAGTTCGATCACCCGCGGCGAGACGAGGACCCGGCCGCTGGCCCGGGCGACGCGCGCCGTGACGTCCTTCGCCGAGACGTCGACCATGCGGGCCGCGCCCGCCTCGTCGATGTGCGTCAGCCTGTTCTGCGTACTCAACTCACTCCGCCTAGCGGTAGGGCGCCGTTCGCCCGCTCGGACCCGGAGTGCGGGCCGGGGGCCCGGGGTACGTCCCCCGGTGAGGCAGCGGCAGACACCGTACCGCCACCGTGGCCGTCTCAGCGGAGCAGGATCACTTCGGTCTCCGTGCCGGGCTCCACGGAGGTGACGTCCTCGTCCACCACGATCAGCGCGTCCGCCCGCGCCAGTGCGGCGATCAGGTGCGAGCCGGAGCCGCCGACCGGGACGACGGTGCCCGACACCTCGTCGTAGGTGCCGCGCAGGAACTGGCGCTTCCCTGCCGGGGAGGTGAGCGGCCCGGCGGTGGTGAGGGCGGCGCGGACGGTGGGCCGGTGCACCTCTTCGAGGCCCATCAGCGCGCGGATCGCCGGGCGGACGAAGAGCTCGAAGGAGACGTAGGCGGAGACCGGGTTGCCCGGGAGAGCCAGCAGCGGGGTGTGGTCGTGGCCGATGGAGCCGAAGCCCTGGGGCTTGCCGGGCTGCATGGCGAGCGTGCGGAAGTCGATGCCGCTGCCGGGCTCGTCCTCGTCGCCCACCGAGGAGAGCGCCTCCTTGACGACGTCGTACGCGCCCACGCTGACGCCTCCGGTGGTGACCACCAGGTCGGCCCGGATGAGCTGGTCCTCGATGGTGGTGCGCAGGGTCTCGGCGTCGTCGGTGACCGCCCCGACGCGGTACGCGAGGGCACCGGCGTCGCGGGCGGCGGCGGTGAGCGCGTAGCTGTTGGAGTCGTAGATCTGGCCGCCCGTCAACTCTTCTCCGGGCTGGACGAGTTCGCTGCCGGTGGAGACGACGACCACGCGGGGGCGGGGGCGGACCTTGACGGTGGCGCGGCCGATCGCGGCGAGCAGGCCGATCTGCGGCGGGCCGAGGACCGACCCGGCCGCGAGGGCCAGATCACCCGGCTTCACGTCGCTGCCGGAGGCCCGGACGTGGGCACGGGCTTCGGCGGCGCGGTACACCCTGACCTCGCCGCTCGCCCCCTCCGGGGCGTCCCGGTGGGCGCGCATGGTCGCGGCGGGTCCCTCGCCCGTACCGCCGTCCGTCCATTCGACGGGGACCACCGCCTCGGCGCCCTTGGGCAGCGGGGCGCCGGTCATGACACGGGCGGCCTGGCCGGGGCCGACCGCCCCGCCGTCGGGGAGCCCGTCGCTGCCGGCCGCCACGTCGCCGACGACGGTGAGCACCGAGGGGAATTCCTCGCTCGCGCCGGTGACGTCGGCGACCCGGACCGCGTAGCCGTCCATGGAGCTGTTGTCGAAGGGGGGCAGCGCGATCCGCACCACGACGTCCTCGACCAGTACGCACCCTTGGGCGTCGGCCAGTTGCAGCTCGATGGGTTCGAGCGGCCCGACCGCGCCCAGGATGTCGGCGAGGTGCTCGTCGACCGACCAGATCGTGCTGCTCACAGTGCTACATCTCCTCGTTGACGTAACGGCGGAGCCAGGTACGGAAGTCCGGGCCCAGGTCTTCGCGTTCACACGCGAGCCGGACGATGGCACGGAGGTAGTCGCCCCGGTCGCCCGTGTCGTAGCGGCGCCCCTTGAAGACGACGCCGTGCACGGGCCCGCCGATCCTCTCGTCGGCCGCGAGCAGTTGGAGGGCGTCGGTGAGCTGGATCTCGCCGCCCCGGCCGGGTTCGGTCCGTCGGAGTATGTCGAAGACGGCGGGGTCGAGCACGTACCGGCCGATGATGGCGAGGTTGCTGGGCGCGTCGGCCCGGTCGGGCTTCTCCACCAGGCCGGTGACCCGGACGACGCCGTCTGCGGCGGTGTCCTCGACCGCGGCGCAGCCGTACATGTGGATCTGCGCCGGATCCACCTCCATCAGCGCGACGACGCTGCCGCCCTCACGCTCCTGGATCTCCACCATCCGCGCCAGCAGCGCGTCGCGGGGGTCGATCAGGTCGTCGCCGAGCAGGACCGCGAACGGCTGGTCGCCGACGTGCGGGGCGGCACACAGCACGGCGTGGCCGAGGCCGCGGGGGTCGCCCTGGCGGACGTAGTGCATGGTGGCGAGGTCGCTGGACTCCTGTACCTTCGAGAGGCGTTCGGCGTCCCCCTTGCGGGTGAGCGCGGATTCCAGCTCGTAGTTCCGGTCGAAGTGGTCTTCCAGCGGGCGCTTGTTGCGTCCGGTGATCATCAGTACGTCGGAGAGGCCCGCGGTGACGGCTTCTTCGACGACGTACTGGATGGCCGGCTTGTCGACGACGGGCAGCATCTCCTTGGGAGTGGCCTTCGTGGCCGGCAGGAAGCGGGTACCCAGACCTGCGGCCGGAATGACGGCCTTGCTGATCCTGGATGTCGACTGAGTCATGCGCAGAACCATAACGGTTGCGCACGAACGGACGATGATCCACTGGTTAACTTTATGGTCATACGCACCCATATGAGAAAAGTGTGAGCATCCTATGACCTACGAGCCGGCCGACGCCCCGTCCATGAAGATCTCCCTGCGGCGCGAGCTCCTCGCCGCGCGGGCGGCGTTGACGGGCGGGGAACTCGCCGCCTCCGCCGCCGCCCTGGCCCGTACCGCGCTCACCCTGCCCGAACTCTCCGACGCCCGGACCGTCGCCGCGTATGTGTCGGTGGGGCGCGAACCGGGTACCCGCGCGCTGCTCGACCTGCTGCGGGCGCGGGGCGTGCGCGTCCTGTTGCCCGTGCTGCTGCCCGACGACGACCTGGACTGGGCGGAGTACGAGGGTCCGGACCGGCTGCTGAAGGCGCGGCGCGGGCTGCTCGAACCCGGCGGCCCCCGGCTCGGCCCTGCGGCCGTCCTCGACGCGGACACGGTGCTGCTGCCCGGCCTCGCGGCCGACACCCGGGGGATGCGGCTCGGCCGGGGCGGTGGCAGTTACGACCGGGTGCTGGCCCGGCTCGCCGCGGCGGGAGCGCACCCGGCGCTGGTGGTCCTGCTGTACGACGACGAGGTGGTCGCACGGGTTCCGGCGGAACCGCACGACCACCCCGTGGACGCCGTCGTCACTCCGGCCGGAACGCGCCGCTTCGACCGGTGACCGGCCGTCGCGCGCTCCGGCCCCGGCTCAGCCGGTGGCCGCCGCCGGCTTGAGGGTCAGCGTGTCGGCCGTCGAGGCGCTGACCGCCTCGGCGCCGAAGGACCAGTCGAGCAGCTCGCCGTTGACCCACTTGTCCGTCTGGTCGGTGTAGTGCGCGCTGAACGCGTGCCCGGAGGCGCCGGTCAGGTTGATCCAGCGGGACTTGTCCCAGTCACCGACGTTCAGCACCATCCGCATCGACGGCACCCAGATGACGTCGTAGCCGCCGGCCGCGTTCCAGCCGGTGGCGTCGACCGCCGCCTCACCGCCGCCGAGGTTCCACGGACCGCGGTTCAGGGCCTTCTGGAGCAGGCCGGGACCGGAGGTGCCGAGGGTCTGGTTCTTCAGCGTCAGCTGGTGCAGCCGGCCCCAGCTCCAGGTGGAGATGTCCTTGCCGAGCTTGGCGGTCAGCTCCCAGCGGGCGTCGTCCATGGCACGGGCGAAGAGCTGGTCGCGGTTGTTGATGGCGGTCTCGCGACCCTGGGCCGGCACCTTCCACCAGTCGTTGTCCTGGTCGTCCAGGATCTTGGAGACGACCTCGTTCCAGCGGTCGCCGCCGTCCGGCTGCGCCGAGTCGGCGTCGCGCTGGCCGCATTCGCGGACGAGTTTGTTCTGCTCGTCGACGGGCCCGGTGGAGTCGGCCCGGGTGACGTAGATGCAGTCGCCCTCGACGCGCATCTCCTTGGGCAGCTTGTCGCCGAAGGCCAGCATCAGGATGTTGCGCCAGACGCCGTTGAAGTACGCGGCGGCGGCCGAGTCGGAGTCCTGGGTGTAGTCCCAGCCCTCCAGCAGCTTCTGCGCCTCGCGGACGTCCTTGTCGGCGATGTTGATGCTCAGCAGCTTGGGCACCAGCAGCGCGGCGATCTCGCTGGTGTTGTCCATCTGCATCTTCTGCATGTCGTCGGTCGAGATCTTCTCGCCGCCCTTGATCTTCGACGCGATGAGGTCGTTGATGCGCTGGCTGCGGGTGCCGTAGCCCCAGTCCTTGGTGAGCAGCTCGGGGTACTTCTCGTCCACGACCGCCTGGTTCGCGGTGACGATGTAGCCGCGCTCCGGGTTGTACTCGTACGGCAGCTCGCTGAAGGGGATCGGGTCCTTCTCCCAGCCGTACTTCGAGGACCAGCCGGGCATCGGCATGGTGCCGTCACCGGACTTGCGGACCGGGATCCAGCCGGGTGCCTGGTAGCCGATGTTGCCCTTGGTGTCCGCGTAGACGAGGTTCTGCGAGGGGACCTCGAAGTGTTCGGCGGCCTCGCGGAAGGACGCGAAGTCGTCGGCGCGGTCCAGCTCGAAGACGGCGTCCATGGAGTGGCCGGGCTGGAGCGCGGTCCACTTCAGCGAGACGGCGTACCCGGAAGCGCGGTCGGGGGCGGCGCCGCCGACCGGGGCCTTCTGGCCGACCTTCTCCAGTTCGCCGCTCCGGTCCGAGACGACGGGACCGTTGTTGGTCTCGCGGACGGTGATCTTCCGGCTCTTTCCGCCGGCGACCTTGATGGTCTCCTCACGGGTGGTGAAGGGGACCGTCTTGCCGTCGTAGAGGTAGCCGTCGGTGGAGACCTTCTCCAGGAAGAGGTCGGTCACGTCGGCACCGAGGTTGGTGAGCCCCCAGGCGACGTCCTGGTTGTGGCCGATGATCACACCGGGCATGCCCGAGAAGGTGTATCCGGCGGTGTCGTACTGGCACTTCGCCGAGACCTCGCGGCAGTGCAGCCCCATCTGGTACCAGAGCGAGGGCAGCATCGGCGCCAGGTGCGGGTCGTTCGCCAGCAGCGGCTTGCCGGTGGTGGTGTGGGAGCCGGAGACGACCCAGGAGTTCGACCCGATGCCGTTGCCGTTCGGGCCGAGCAGCGCCGGGATCTCGTCCAGGGTGTCGGAGAGCGCGCCGAGCTGGGTGTTGAGCCCCTCGGTGGCACCGGCGACGGTGTCCCCGTCCACGGTGGAGTCGCTCGCCTCGGCGTCCGGGTCGAACTCGCCGGTGACGGAGGAGACCGCGCCCTCGCCGACGATCGTCTCGTGCTTGGCGTACGGGTACTCGGGGTACAGGTCCGCGATCTGCTTCGCCGTGAGCCTGCTGGTCATCAGCGAGCGGTCGATCTCGTCCTGCATGTTGCCGCGCAGGTCCCAGGCCATCGCCTTCAGCCACGCGACCGAGTCGACCGGGGTCCACTCGGTGGGCTTGTAGTCGTTGGTCAGGTTCAGCGCCGCGTACTCGACGGAGATGTCCTTCCCGTCCTTGCCCTTCAGATACGCGTTGACGCCGTCCGCGTACGCCTGGAGGTTCTTCTTGGTGTCGGCGCTGAGGACCTTGTCGTACTCCTCCTGCGCGACCTTCCGCCAGCCGAGCGTGCGGAGGAAGGAGTCGGTCTCGACCTGGCTGGATCCGAACATCTCGGAGAGCCGCCCCGCCGTCATGTGACGGCGGACGTCCATCTCGTAGAAGCGGTCCTGCGCCTGGACGAAGCCCTGGGCGCGGAAGAGGTCGGCGTCGGTGTCCGCGTAGACCTGGGGGATGCCGTAGTCGTCGCGTTTGACCTCGACGTCTCCGGTCAGGCCGGGGACCTCGATCGTTCCGGTGGTCTGCGGGTACGAGGCCCGGACCGTGGCGACGGACCAGTACGCGCCGTACCCGACGCCCGCGACCAGCGCCAGGACCAGGACGATCACGATGAGGCGGGCACGTCGCCCCTTCTTCCGGCCGGATTTCTTCGCAGCGGAAGGACCGGCAGAGACGGTTGTGTTGGCGGGCATCGCTGTCCTTCGCGGGGCAGGGTGGTCCTGGGAGTGCAAGGGCAACCATAGGCGCAGCGCCGATCCGACTCGGACGCGGTGGGGGGCTGCGGCCATCCGCGCACAGGTCGTACACAAAATCGAAGGCGTCAAGAAAACGTTAAAGATTAGGTAAGGTAACGAAGTACCTACCCGCCGGGAACCTGCCCGGCGGTCGTACGCGGGGAAGGAAGCGCGCCCTGACTGTCCACACGCTCAACGAACTCCTGCTGGTCTCGTCGCTCGTCCTGCTCGTCGCGGTGGCGGCGGTCCGGATCTCGTCACGCAGCGGGCTCCCCAGCCTGCTCCTGTACCTCGGGATCGGCATCGCGCTGGGGCAGGACGGCATCTTCGACGTCCAGTTCGACAACGCGGAACTCACCCAGGTGATCGGCTACGCCGCGCTGGTCGTGATCCTCGCCGAGGGCGGACTGGGCACGAAATGGAAAGAGGTCAGGCCGGCGCTTCCGGCCGCGGCCGTGCTCTCCACCGTGGGCGTGGGCATCAGCGTGGGAGTCACCGCGGCAGGGGCGCACTACCTCGTCGGGCTGGAGTGGAAGCAGGCGCTCATCATCGGCGCGGTCGTGTCCTCGACGGACGCGGCGGCCGTCTTCTCGGTACTCCGCAGAGTGCCGCTGCCCTCCCGGATAACGGGCGTGCTGGAGGCGGAGTCCGGCTTCAACGACGCCCCGGTGGTCATCCTCGTCCTCGCGTTCTCCACGATCGGCCCGGTCGAGCACTGGTACGTCCTGATCGGCGAGATAGCGCTGGAGCTCGCCATCGGCGCGGCCATCGGCCTCACCGCCGGCTGGCTCGGCGCCTACGCGCTCCGCCACGTCGCGCTGCCCGCCTCCGGCCTCTACCCGATCGCCGTGATGGCCATCGCGGTCACGGCGTACGCCGAGGGCGCCATCGCGCACGGCAGCGGGTTCCTCGCCGTCTACCTGGCCGCCATGGTGCTCGGCAACTCCAAACTGCCGCACTGGCCGGCCACCCGGGGCTTCGCCGACGGGCTCGGCTGGCTCGCCCAGATCGGCATGTTCGTCCTGCTCGGCCTGCTCGTCACCCCGCACGACCTGCTCGACGACTTCTGGCCCGCGGTGGTCGTGGGCCTGGTGCTCACCGTGGTGGCCCGGCCGCTCTCGGTCTTCCTGAGCCTGGCGCCGTTCCGGCTGCCCAAGCGCGAGAAGACCCTGATGTCGTGGGCGGGGCTGCGCGGCGCCGTCCCCATCATCCTCGCCACCATCCCGATGGTGGCCGGCATCGACGGCTCCACCCGCGTCTTCAACATCGTCTTCGTGCTGGTCATCGTCTACACGCTGATCCAGGGCCCGACACTGCCCTGGCTCGCCAAGGCGCTGAAGATCGCCGAGGACCCGTCCGAAGCCGCCGACCTGGGCATCGAGTCCGCTCCCCTGGAACGGCTGCGCGGGCACCTGCTCTCCGTCGCGATCCCGGCGCGGTCGAAGATGCACGGCGTGGAGGTGGGCGAGCTGCGCCTCCCGGCCGGCTCCGCCGTCACGCTGGTGGTCCGGGACGGTACGAGCTTCGTGCCCGCCCCCGCGACCGTGCTGCGGCGCGGCGACGAACTCCTGGTGGTCTCGACCGACCCGGTGCGCGACGCGACCGAGGCCCGGCTGCGGGCGGTCGGCGAGGGCGGCAAGCTGGCCGGCTGGCTGGGCGCGGGGCAGCGTGCGGGCGGCGCGGCGGACGGCGACGCCGTGGCCCGGCTCGCCCGGGCCACCCACCTGGACCGGCTCGCGAACACGATGCAGCGGCTCAGCGGCGCGGTGGACGGGCCCCCGCCCGAACCGAAGGCCCGGCGCGGCAGCGCGGCGGCGGCCCGCGCGGCCGGGGCCGCCCGTGCTCCGGACGCCCCGGGGCGTCCGGAGAAG
>NZ_JBHWZJ010000117.1:0-19432 GCF_042728415.1 Streptomyces sp. NPDC060198
CTTCCGCGCTGGTGCCGCGCGGAAGCGACGCTTCCCCTTACACCATGCCGGGCGAGCGGGTCCCGGGTACCCCCATCGAACATGGGCAATTCATTAGGTTAGGTTTACCTAACGTTTTGCATCACTCGTCCACGATCATGGGGAACAGAACATGTTCGGCTCCATTCGCGCGCGCCGTCACGCGCTCGCCGCCTCCGCCACCGTCGCCGCACTCGCGCTCTCCCTGGGCGCCTGCTCCTCGGACGGGGACGACAAGGAACCGGCCAAGTCCGCGGCATCGAGCGACGCGGCGTTCCCCGTCTCGATCAAGAGCTCCCTCGGCACCGCCACCATCGACGAGAAGCCCGAACGCGTCGTCACCCTCGGCCAGGGCTCGGCCGAGACCGCCATCGCGCTCGGCACCACCCCGGTGGGCATCGAGAGCTACGAGTGGGGCAGCGACTCCTCCGGCTACCTGCCGTGGATCGACGAGGCCGTGAAGAAGAACGGCGACAAGCTCCCCACCCAGTTCACCGGTGGCGAGGAGATCGACTTCGAGGCCATCACCGAACTGGAACCCGACGTCATCCTCGCCCCCTGGTCGGGCATCACGCAGAAGCAGTACGACGTCCTCAAGGACATCGCCCCCACGGTCGCCTACCCGGACCAGGCCTGGAGCACGGACTGGGACCAGCAGATCGACATCATCGGCAAGGCACTCGGGCAGGCCGAGGACGCCGACGGCCTGAAGACGACCATCGAGAAGGAGCTCGCGGACGCCGCTGCGAGCCGACCCCAGTACAAGGACGTGAAGTTCTCGTACATCTACACCTCGGGCCCCGGCACCCTCGGCATCTTCAAGCCCAGCGAGCAGCGCGTGGCCATGGTCTCCAAGCTCGGCCTGACCGTCGACCCGGTCGTCGACACCTTCAAGGAGACCGAGGGCACCGACTCCGCCCTCATCGGCCTGGAGAACGCCGAGAAACTGAACGGCAGCGACCTGCTCTTCACCTTCTACACCGACGACAAGACCCGTAAGGAGATCGAGGCGCAGAAGCTGTACGCCGCGATGCCCGCCGTCGAGAAGGGTGCCGTCGTCGCCTCGAACGACAACTCCTTCGTCACGGCCTCCTCGATCATCAACCCGCTGACCGTGCCGTGGGTGATCGACCGCTACCTGCCGCTCATCGACAAGGCCGTCGCCGCCGCGGGCAAGTAACCCGCGGGAGCGTCCACCCTTCCATGGCAACCACCACGGTCGCGCCGCCGAGCGGTGCCGGTACCTCGCGTACCGGCACCGCCCGTTCGGCGTTCCTCCTGCTCCTGGTGCTCGTAGCCCTCGGAGCCGCCCTCTCGGCGAGCGTCATGTTCGGCAGCCGCGGCACCTCCCTCGGAGAGGTCGCGGACGTCCTCACCGGCCACGCCGACCCCAACGTCACCGCCATCGTCGAGAGCCGCTACCCCCGCACGCTCCTCGGCGTGCTGGCAGGAGCCGGCCTCGCCGTCGCGGGCACCCTGATGCAGGGCGTCTCCCGCAACCCCTTGGCCGAACCCGGTCTGCTCGGCATCAACGCGGGCGCCTCCGCCACCATCGTCACCGCCACCGCCTGGTTCGGCGCCTCCGGAGCCACCGCCACCATGTGGTGGGCGCTGCCCGGAGCGCTGCTCGCCGGAGTGCTCGTACACATCGTCGGCACCGCGGGCGGGGGCTCCGGCATGGTGCGCCTGGTACTGGCGGGCGCGGTGCTCTCCGCGGTCCTGACGGCATACATCCAGGCCGTGACGCTCAGCAAACCGAAGGTCTTCGACAGCTACCGGTACTGGGTGGTGGGCGCGCTCGGCGGGCGGGACTTCGACGTGCTGTGGGCCGTACTGCCGTTCGCCGCGGTGGGCCTGGTGATCGCCCTCCTCCTCGGGCCGGGCCTCGACACCCTGGCGCTCGGCGACGCCACCGCGGTCGCGCTCGGCTCGCGCCCCGCACGCACCCGCACCGCGGGCCTGATCGCCGCCGTCCTGCTGAGCGCGGCGGCCACCGCGGCGGTCGGCCCCATCGCCTTCGTCGGCCTCGCCGTGCCCCACGTGGTCCGCGCGCTCGTCGGGGTCGGCTTCCGGAAACAGATCGTGTTCTCCGCGCTCCTGGGCCCCACTCTGCTGCTCCTCGCGGACGTGGTGGGACGGGTCGTCATGCGGCCCACCGAACTGATGGTCGGTGTGGTGACCGCCTTCCTCGGCGCACCCGCGCTGCTCGTCGCCGTACGCAGGATGAAGGGGACCGCATGACCACCACGCGGCGCGCGCGACCGGCCCCCGGGAGGGCCCGGGGGTACCTGCGCATCGGTACGACGGTGGCGATACCCATGCGCCGGGCGTCCGTCCTCGTGGCCGTCGCCCTGCTGGTCCTGCTGCTCGCCGCCGCCGCCGCGACCCTCACCCTCGGGCGGCTCGGCGTCGGCCTGGCCGACCTGCCGAACGCGCTGACCGGCGGAGCGCAGGGCAAGGACCGCTTCGTCCTGGAACGCCTGCGCGGCCCACGCCTGGTGACCGCCCTCGGTACCGGTGCCGCGCTGGGCCTGTCCGGCGCCCTCTTCCAGTCCGTCACCCGCAACCCGCTCGGCAGCCCCGACGTCATCGGCCTCTCCTCAGGAGCGGGCGCGGGCGCGGCGGTCGTCGCCCTGTTCTTCCCGGGCGACGTTCCCGTGCCGGTCGGCGCTCTCGTCGGAGCCGTCGTCGCCATGGCCACCGTGTACGTCTCCACCGGCACCGGTTTCCGCAACCCCGCCCGGCTGGTGATCGCGGGCATCGGTGTCGCCGCGATCGGCAGTGCGATCACCCAGTACGTCGTCTACGCCGTCGAGCGGGACAAGGCCTCCGCGCTCACGTCCTACGTCAACGGCAGCCTGACCGCCCGGTCCTGGACGGACGCGGCCACCATCGGGGTGGTGCTCGCGCTGGCCGCCCCGGTCACCGCGCTGCTCGCCCGGCGGCTGGTCGTGGGCGAGATGGGCGACGACATCGCCGAAGGGCTCGGCTCCGAACCGAAGAAGACCAAGAGCGTCGCGATCGTCCTCGCCATCGTCCTCTCGGCCGGTGCGGTCGCGGTGGCCGGCCCCATCGCCTTCGTCGCGCTGACCGCGCCGCAGATCGCCAGACGCCTCACCCGCCTCTCCGGCCCGCACCTGCTGCTCTCGGCGGTGACGGGCGCACTGCTGCTGGTGGTGGCCGATCTCTGCGCACAGCAGGTGCCGCTCCTCGACGACCTGCCGGTGGGCATCTGCACCATGGCGATCGGGGGCCTGTACCTCGGCTGGCTGCTGATGCGGGAGTGGCGCAAGGGGGTGCTCTGAGCCGGGCGGGAGGGGTGTGACTGGTTCTCTTACAGGTTCGTGGACCATACTGCCCGCCGTGGAGCAGAGCATAGATTCAAACAAGAAGCCCGAGTTCGCCGCGGGAACCGACCCGGCGTACATTCCCGGCCTCACGGCCCCCGTTCCGGCGCGGACGGAGGACGACGAGGAAGCCGGCACGGCGGACGGCGCCCCCCGAGTCGCCGACGAAGCCGACATCCAGGACGCCGTCCCGGTGGAGACCTCCGAGCCGTCCGGTTCCGCGAAGCCCTCCGACGTCCCGGAGACCGCGGCCGGGACGTCGGACGAGGACGCGGGGGAGACGGTCGGCGAGAAGTCCGGTGACGAGCCCGACGACGGTGACGAGCCGGACGACAGTGACGAATCCGCTGATGATGACGATTCCGGTGCGCCGGTCTTCGAGATCAGCGACCGGCGCGGGTCCATCCGCGTGGACAAGTCGGGAATCCGGTTCACCCTCGACGACCAGCAGGCCGACTTCGACTGGTCCGAGGTCTCCGCGGTCGAGGTGAAGACGGCCCGTACGGCCCGCCGGTTCACCCTGACCGTCCACGTCTCCTCGCGACGCTGGTTCAACGGCGAGGTGCTGGCGGAGAGCCGGAAGCGGCTCAAGGAGTGGCCGGAGGAGCTCGACGTGGTCCTGGACGCCTACTTCGAGGAGTCCTGACACGGCACGGCGAGCGGGAACGCCTGATTCCACCACCAGGAGGGCCGGGGAGGCACGCACGCCACCCGGCCCTCCGTCACGCGAGGGTGGTTCTCTCCCGCGTGAGCACCCGGCGTGTCCGACGGGCCCGGCATAATCGCAATATGCCGATCACGGGTGGGGACATCGTCGACCTGGGCCAGGGACTGTACGTCTGGCTGCCGCCGCACAGGGGCTGGGGGCTGGCCAACTGCGGTCTGCTCGCCACGCCCGCCGGGGCGCTGTGGATCGACACCCCTTACGACCGGACGCTGGCCGGACAGTTCCTGGCGGCAAGTCGGGAACGCCTGCCGGAAGGTGTGTCGGTCGACCGGGTGATCGTCACCCACGCCAACGGCGACCACTTCTGGGGCGCCGGGGTCGTACCGGACGCCGAGATCATCGTCACGCGTGGTGCCCGCGAGCACATCCACTTCGAGCCCACACCGCAGCAGCAGCACGCGCTGATCGCCTCCGGCGACCCGGACACGCCTCTCGGCGCCTACCTGTCCCGGCACTTCGGCCCGTTCGACTGGTCGGACACCGAACCCGTCGTGCCGACCACGTACTTCACCGGTGAGCTCGAACTGACCCTGGACGGGCGCCCGGTACGGATCACGGCGCTGCCACCCGCCCACACCACCGGCGACCTGATCGTCCATCTGCCGGACCACGGCACGGTGTTCACCGGAGACGTGATCTTCGGCTCCACGCCCGAGCGGCCCGGAGACCACCCGTGCCACTGGGCCGGTCCGCTCTCCCAGGTGATCGAGGCGTGCGAGGCCGTCCTGGCGACCGGGGCGCAGACCGTCGTACCGGGCCACGGTCCGCTGCTCGGCCCGTCCGGGGTCCGCGACCACATCGACTACCTCGGCCATGTCCGGGAGCGAGCCCACACCTTCCACGCGGCCGGAATCCCCGTGCCCGAGGCGGCCCGGCGGATCGTCTCCGAGAACCGTCACCCCGATCTGGGCCTGCCGGAGCGACTGGCGGTGACGGTCGGCACCGAGTACCGCCATCTGGACGGCACCGGACAGACGGGCGTGTTCGAGGTGATGTTCGAGGTCGCCACGCTGGCGCGGGACATCGAGCAGGGGCTGGTTCCCGCATTCGCTCCGGTGCGGGCGGCCGATCTGTAGGGGAGCCTCCCGGCCATCCGCCTCGTCCCGCGCGGACCGGGACGTGCGAGGTGACCGGCCGTCCGACGCACACCCGGGGCCGCGCGGGCAGGGCGACTGGATCGGCCGAGTCCTCCCGGGCTACGTTGATGCAGCGTCCAGAGCCGACCCGTTACGCGGCGGGGCAGATCCGGAGGATCGCATTCCCGTCCGTGTCGCTGGTGGGCCGAACGGGTGAGGGACGAGAGGATTGCCCGATGAACAGCGAGCGCAGCCGGCGCACCGTCGACCGGCACACGGACGAGGTGACCCTGTGAGCAGGTACGACAGGTACGACGCCACTGACGCACAGTGGGAGGGCCTGGCCCAGGTGGTACCGCTGCGGGGCCGCAACGAGTGGCCGTCCCGGGTCGACCACGGCACGGTCGGCCAGGACAGCGCCGAGGAGCAGCGCCGATTGGTGGTGCTCCGGGTCCAGGTCTTCTCCGACGCCCGCGAGGTGGCCGAGTACCTCGTCGCACAGGTCCCGGTCCTGCTCGACCTGACGGCGGCCGAGACGGACGTCGCCAAGCGCGTTCTCGACTTCAGCAGCGGAGTCGTCTTCGGACTCGGCAGCGGCATGCACCGGGTGGACCGGAACGTCTTCCTGCTCGCACCGGTCGGCATGGAGGTCGAAGGGGTGACCCCGGCGGGCATCCCTCAATCGTAGGAAGCTTGCCCGGGCAAAACGGTTCGCCCGACGGAGCCGTGCGTACGGTCCGGTCATGACCACCACAGCCTCACCCCCGGGTACGACCCGCGTCCGTCCGCCCCGTACCGCACCCGGAGCACCGGCCCGCCCCGTCCGTCCCGTCGTCACCGAGCTGCGGCTGGCCGCCTTCGCCTCGCACTGGCGCAGAACCCTGCCGCTGGGGCCGCTGACCCTGCTCACCGGCCCCAGCGGCAGCGGCGCGTCCACCGCCCTGCGGGCCTACGAGGCGCTGGCCCGGCTCGGCGCGGGCGACGCGCTGGAGGAGGTGTTCCCCGATCCCGTCTCCTGCGTGCCCGAGCGCGCGGAGGCGGACGCCGAGGGCAGGCGCGGGTTCCGTATCGGCTGCACCGTGGACGGGCCGGCCGGGCCGGTCCGCCTCGACGTGGCCGTCCAGGCCGAACCGTCGCTGCGCATCGTGGGCGAGCGGCTCACGGCGGGCGGTCAGACCTTGCTCACCACCGCGCTGCGCGACCCGAGCCGCCCCACGGTGCAGGCCGCCTGGCACACGGCCGGCCAGGTACCGGTGACCCGGGCTCCCCTCCCGGACGGCCGGCTGGCCACGGCACTGCTGCCGCTGCGGGTCGCCGGCGTCACCGAGGGCCAGTTACGTGTACTCGCCGCCGCCGAGCAGGTGGTGGTCGGCCTCCACTCCGCCTTCCCGTGCGATCCGCTGCCCCGGGGGATGCGCGGGCCGGTCCGCGCCGGGGCGGGGCGGTTGCGCCCCGGATGCGACAACCTCGCCGCGGTGCTCGCGCGGACCCGTACGCAGTGTGCGCAGCGGCACGCCCGGCTCGTGGCCACGGCGGCGGCGGGGTGCGCGGGACCGGTGACCGCCCTGATGACGCGGGACCTCTCCGACGGCACGGTGGAGGCCCTGGTGGGACGCGGCACCGGGCGCAGCACTCCGATCGGACGTCTCGGAGACGGTGAGCTGCGTTATCTCGCCCTCGCGCTGGTGTTGCTGACGGGCCCTCACGTGCTGGAGGTGAACACCCCGGACGAGATCCCCTGGGCCATGCGCGCCCTCACCGTCCTGGTGGACGGGCTCGACCGGGGCCTCGACGGGCGTCAGTCGGGGGAGTTGCTCCGGCTCGCCGCCGGGATCTGCTCCGACGGGCACCTGCGGATGATCGCCACGGTGGGCGAGGCGGGCGCGGCCCTGGCCGGCCGGACCGAGGGCGCCACAGTGGTAGACCTGTCCGGATGAACGAACTCGATGTGGCACAACTCCAGCGACGACTGGTCGCGTTCGCCGAGTCCAGGGAGTGGGGCCAGTACCACACCCCCAAGAATCTGGCCGCGGCGCTGAGCGTCGAAGCCTCCGAACTGCTGGAGATCTTCCAGTGGATGACTCCGGAGCAGGCGGCGGCCGTGATGTCGGACCCGGGGACGGCGCACCGGGTCCGGGACGAGGTGGCCGACGTGCTGGCCTATCTGCTCCAGTTCTGCGAGGTGCTGGGAGTGGATGCGCTGGCGGCGCTGTCGGCGAAGATCGACCGGAACGAGACCCGGTTTCCGGTCCCGGAGCGGCCCGAGTCCCCTGAGCATCACTCTTCGGAGTGATCGGCTTTTCCACAATCGTCTGCGTATCCACAGATTTCCGAATTCCTCTGTCCTTTCGGTACCGCCTACCTCACTGTGGGTAATGGACTAGGTGACCGGGTTTTCGTAGTGACGGGGGACCGAATGGAAGCGGAACGACTGGTCGAGATCGGACGGCGCGCGCTGGCGGAGAGCCGGGGCGCGGCGGACATCATGACTGAGGTGTGGCAGGCCCAGGCGCTGGCACGGGCCATCGGCGACCGGCTGGCCGTCGCCGGGCCCGCCGAGTTACGGGGCGACGCCCGAGGGCTCGGTGAGATCGGCGGAGGGGACTGGTCCGCACCGGATTCGCCGGTGTTCCTGACCGGACAGACGCGCGCGGCCCGCCTCACGGAGGTGGCCGACGTGTCGCGCACCCTGGAGCGGCTGGCGCTGCTGCTCGGCGAGGCGGGCATGGCTCTCGTCGGGGTCGCCTGCGAGACCGGAGAGGACACCCTCTACTGGCAGTGCATCGAGGCGATAGACGCCGCCGACGAATCGATGGACCGGGTGCGGGGCATGCTCAGCCGCCTCGCCGAACAGGCACGGGAGAGGGCGAGGGAGCGGGACGGCCCGTACGGCGCGGTCCGGGGCAGGGGGTAGCGTCCCGGGGCGCCCGAGGCCGTCCAGGGCGCCCGTGACCGGTGTCCCGGCCCGGGCGGGTGTCCCGGGTGGGGGAGGGGCCCGTGCGGAGGGAGGCGGGGCCCGTGCGGAGAGAGGCGGGCGGGAAGAGGCAGGATGGAACCATGGATCTTCGCATCTTCACCGAGCCCCAGCAAGGGGCGAGCTACGACACCCTGCTGACCGTCGCCAAGGCCACCGAGGACCTGGGGTTCGACGCCTTCTACCGCTCCGACCATTACCTGCGCATGGGGTCCGGCGACGGACTGCCGGGCCCGACCGACGCGTGGATCACCCTGGCCGGTCTGGCCCGCGAGACCAAGCGCATCCGCCTGGGCACGCTCATGACGGCAGGCACCTTCCGCCTTCCCGGGGTGCTCGCCATCCAGGTCGCCCAGGTCGACCAGATGTCCGGCGGACGGGTCGAGCTCGGTCTGGGTGCCGGCTGGTTCGAGGCCGAGCACAAGGCGTACGGCATCCCCTTCCCGAAGGAGAAGTTCGGGCGTCTGGAGGAGCAGCTCGCGATCGTCACCGGACTGTGGGCCACCGAGACCGGCAAGACCTTCAGCTACGACGGCACTTACTACCAGCTCACCGACTCGCCCGCGTTGCCCAAGCCGGCCCAGTCCAAGGTGCCGGTCCTGATCGGCGGGCACGGTGCGGTCCGTACCCCGCGGCTGGCCGCGCGGTACGCGGACGAGTTCAACATCCCGTTCGCCTCGCTCGAGGACACGGAGAAGCAGTTCGGCCGGGTGCGGGAGGCCGCGAAGCAGGCGGGGCGCGCACCCGACGACCTGGTGTACTCCAACGCCCTCGTGGTCTGTGTCGGCAAGGACGACGCGGAGGTGGCCCGCAGGGCCGCCGCCATCGGCCGGGACGTGGAGGAGCTGAAGGCCAACGGCCTCGCCGGTTCGCCGGCCGAGGTGGTCGACAGGATCGGACAGTTCGCGGCGGTCGGGTCCTCGCGGATCTACCTCCAGATCCTCGACCTCGATGACCTGGACCACCTGGAGCTGATCTCCGCGCAGGTCCAGTCCCAGCTGGCGTGAGCCGGTGAGCTGACGCGAAGGAGTACCTGTGCGCCCCGTCCGGAGATCCCTCGCCGACGCCCTCGCCGAGGGCCCGGTGCTGCTCGACGGAGGACTCTCCAATCAGTTGGAGGCCCAGGGGTGCGAGCTGTCCGACGCGCTGTGGTCGGCGGGACTGCTGGCGGACGCGCCCGAGCAGATCGAGGCCGCGCACACGGCGTACGCGCGGGCGGGCGCACAGGTGCTCATCACGGCCGGCTACCAGGCGACGTTCGAAGGGTTCGCCCGCCGGGGAATCGGACACCGCCGGACGGCGGAACTGCTGGCGCGGAGCGTGGAGCTGGCCCGCCGCGCGGGCGACCGCTCCGGACGCGAGACCTGGGTCGCCGCCTCGGTCGGGCCGTACGGGGCGATGCTCGCGGACGGCAGCGAGTACCGGGGCGGTTACGGCCTCTCCGTCGCGGAGCTGGAGCGGTTCCACCGCCCCCGGGCGGAGGTGCTGGCCGCGGCCGGGCCGGACGTACTGGCGCTGGAGACGGTGCCGGACACGGACGAGGCGCGGGCACTGCTCCGGGCGGTCGCGGGGACCGGAATCCCGGTCTGGCTCTCGTACACCGTCGCGGGTGGGCTGACCCGGGCCGGGCAGCCGCTGCGGGCGGCCTTCGCGGAGGCCGCGGGGAACGACCAGGTGATCGCGGTCGGGATCAACTGCTGCGACCCGGCGGACGCCGGGGACGCCGTCCGGTGCGCGGCGGAGGTCACCGGCAAACCGGTCGTCGTCTACCCGAACAGCGGGGAGCGGTGGGACGCGCGGGGGCGCCGGTGGACGGGGGCGAGTACCTTCGGCGGCCCGGAGCGGGTGCGCGCCTGGACACGGGACGGCGCACGGTTGGTCGGCGGGTGCTGCAGGGTCGGCCCTTCGCGGATCGCGGCGCTCGGCCGTGCGCTGGAGGCGGTCGGAGAGGCGGGCACGGAGCCAAGCAGGGACGCGGACACGCATGAGGGTCACGCGGGTGCCGACGCACCCGCGGAGGCGGCCGGCGACGACGAAAATACCTGGTGACGAGGGAGCCCCGCGCCCATACTCGGGCAGGTGTTCATGACGATCAGTACGACCGGAACCCCGGAACGCCCCGCGACCGACCTCGGTTTCCTGCTGCACAAGCATCCCGACAAGGCGCAGACGTTCTCCACCTCGCACGGCACGGCGCACGTCTTCTACCCCGAGGCGTCCCCCGAGCGGTGCACGGCCGCGCTGCTGCTGGAAGTCGATCCGGTGGCGCTGGTCCGGCGCGGCAAGGGCAAGGGGCGGGGCGGAGCGCCTGACGCGGCGCTCGCGAGTTACGTCAACGACCGCCCGTACGCAGCCTCCTCGCTGATGTCGGTGGCCATGTCGGCCGTCTTCACGTCCGCGCTGCGCGGTGACTGCCGGGCGATGCCCGAGCGGGCCGCCGCACCGCTGGCGCTGCGGATCGAGGTGCCCGCCCTGCCCGCGCGGGGCGGCGCCGAACTGGTGCGGAAGCTGCTCGCGCCGCTCGGCTGGGCACGCGTGGACGCCGAGCCCGTGCCGCTGGACGAACGGTTTTCCGAGTGGGGCGACTCCCGGTACGTGCGGCTGGTGCTGGAAGGGGAGCTGCGGCTCTGTGACGCGCTGCGCCAGCTGTACGTCCTGTTGCCGGTGCTCGACGACGCCAAGCACTACTGGGTGGCGCCCGACGAGGTGGACAAGCTGCTACGGGCCGGTGAGGGCTGGCTCGCCACCCACCCGGAGCACCGGCTGATCACCAGCCGTTACCTCTCCCGCCGCTGGGGGCTGACCCGGCAGGCCGAGCAGGCGCTCGAACTCGTGCGCCTCGCCGAGTCGGACGACCTCGACGTCGAGAGCGTGGACAACGCGGTGGACGAGGCCACGGACACTCCGGAGCGTCCGGTACCGCTCGCGCAGCAGCGGCGTGACGCGATCCTGTCGGCGCTGCACGACGCCGGGGCGGCCCGGGTACTCGACCTCGGCTGCGGGCAGGGGCAGTTGATCCAGACGCTGCTCAAGGACGCCCGGTTCACCGAGATCGTCGGTGTCGACGTGTCGATGCGCGCGCTCACCGTCGCCGCGCGCCGGCTCAGGCTGGACCGGATGGGCGAACGCCAGTCCCGCCGGGTCGAGTTGCGGCAGGGCGCGCTCACGTACACGGACAAGGGGCTGCGCGGGTACGACGCGGCCGTGCTCAGCGAGGTCGTCGAGCACCTGGACCTGCCGAGGCTGCCCGCCCTGGAGTACGCGGTGTTCGGCGCGGCGAGGCCCCGGACGGTGCTCGTCACCACGCCGAACGTCGAGTACAACGTGCGCTGGGAGACCCTGCCGGCCGGACACGTCCGCCACGGCGACCACCGGTTCGAGTGGACCCGGGCCGAGTTCCGCGCCTGGGCGGGCGAGGTGGCCGACCGCCACGGCTACACGGTCGCGTTCACACCCGTCGGGCCGGACGACCCCGAGGTCGGACCGCCCACCCAGATGGCGGTTTTCACCCTGGCCGAGAGCGACGGCGCGACCGGTGGCAAGAACGCGAACGAGAGAGAGAAGGAGGCGAAGGCGGCATGAACACCCACAGCACCGGCGACAGCAGCACCCCCAGCACCGGCGATGACAACCCGAGCACTACCGACACCGACACCGACACCGACACCGACAGCAGTACCGGCACCCCCGACACCGACAGCAGTACCGGCACCCCCGACACCGACAGCAGTACCGGCACCCCCGACACCGACAGCAGTACCGGCACCCCCGACACCGGCGTCACCGGCCGGCCGTCCGTCCGGCCCCGGAACCTGCCCGTGCCCGACCTCTCCCTCGTCGTACTGATCGGGGCCACCGGCTCCGGCAAGTCGACGTTCGCACACCGTCACTTCAAGCCCACCGAGGTCGTCTCCTCCGACTTCTGCCGCGGCCTGGTCGCCGACGACGAGAACGACCAGAGCGCGAGCCGCGACGCCTTCGACGTCCTCCACTACATCGTCGGCAAGCGCCTCGAAGCGGGCCGACTGACCGTGGTGGACGCCACCAACGTGCAGTCCGAGTCCCGCCGCAAGCTCGTCCAGCTGGCCCGGGAGCACGACGTGCTGCCGGTGGCCGTCGTGCTCGACCTGCCCGAGGAGGTCTGCCTGGCGCGCAACGCGAAGCGGCCCGACCGGGCGGACATGCCGCGCCACGTCGTCCAGCGCCACCGGCGCGAGCTGCGCCGTTCGCTGCGCGGGCTGGAGCGCGAGGGCTTCCGCAAGGTGCACGTGCTGCACTCCGAGGAGGAGACCGACCGGGCGGTCGTCGAGCGCGAGCGCCGCTACAACGACCTGCGCCACCTCACCGGACCGTTCGACATCATCGGTGACATCCACGGCTGCCTCGGCGAGCTGGAGTCCCTGCTCGCCCAGCTCGGTTACGAGGACGGCAGTCACCCCGAGGGGCGTACGGCGGTCTTCGTCGGCGACCTCGTCGACCGGGGACCGGACAGCCCCGGCGTGCTGCGCCGGGTGATGTCCATGGTCGCCTCGGGCGACGCGCTCTGCGTGCCCGGCAACCACGAGAACAAGCTCGGGCGTTACCTCAAGGGCCGCAAGGTCCAGCACAGCCACGGCCTGGCCGAGACCATCGAGCAGCTGGAACGCGAGGACGAGACGGACCCCGCGTTCCGCGAGCAGGTGGCGGAGTTCGTCGCGGGCCTGGTCAGCCACTACGTCCTGGACGGCGGCGACCTGGTGGTGTGTCACGCCGGGCTGCCCGAGAAGTACCACGGCCGCACCTCCGGCCGGGTCCGCTCGCACGCCCTGTACGGCGACACCACCGGCGAGACCGACGAGTTCGGCCTGCCCGTGCGCTATCCGTGGGCCGAGGACTACCGGGGCCGTGCGGCCGTCGTCTACGGCCACACCCCGGTCCCCATGGCCTCCTGGGTCAACAACACCCTCTGCCTGGACACCGGGGCGGTCTTCGGCGGCAAGCTGACGGCGCTGCGCTGGCCGGAGCGCGAGATCGTCGACGTACCCGCCGAGAAGGTCTGGTACGAGCCGGTCAAGCCGCTGGCTTCCGAGGCGCCGGGAGGAAGGGAGGGCCGCCCGCTCGACCTCGGCGACGTCCACGGCCGGCGGATCGTGGAGACCCGTCACATGGGCCGGGTCTCGGTGCGCGAGGAGAACGCCGCCGCCGCGCTCGAAGTGATGAGCCGGTTCGCGGTCGACCCCCGGCTGCTGCCGTACCTCCCGCCGACCATGGCGCCGACCGCCACCTCCCGCGAGGACGGGTACCTGGAGCACCCGGCCGAGGCGTTCGCCCAGTACCGCGCTGACGGTGTCCCCACGGTCGTGTGCGAGGAGAAGCACATGGGTTCGCGCGCCGTCGCCCTGGTCTGCCGGGACGCCGGTGCCGCCCGTGAGCGCTTCGGCACCAACGGGCCGACCGGCGCCCTCTACACCCGTACCGGGCGCCCGTTCCTGGACGACGTCGAGCTCACCGAGACGCTCCTCGGCCGGATCAGGGCCGCCGTCACCGCCGCGGGGCTCTGGGAGGAGTGGGACACCGACTGGGTCCTGCTCGACGCGGAGCTCCTGCCGTGGTCGCTGAAGGCGGCCGGGCTGCTGCGCTCGCAGTACGCCGCCGTGGGTGCCGCCGCCGGTGCCGCCCTCCCGCCGGCCATCGCCGCGCTGGAGGCGGCGGCGGGCCGGGGTGTCGAGGTGGCCGCTCTCGCCGGGCGTCAGCGGGAGCGCGCCGGGGACGCCGCCGCGTTCACCGAGGCGTACCGCCGCTACTGCTGGAGCACCGACGGGCTGGAGGGTGTGCGGCTCGCACCGTTCCAGGTCCTCGCCGTACGCGGGCGCTCGCTCGCGGCCGAACCGCACGACGCGCAGCTCGGGTGGCTCGACCGGTTGGTCGAGCACGACCCGACCGGCCTGCTCCAGGTCACCCGTCGGCTCGTCGTCGAGACCGGCGACGAGGCGTCCGTCCGCGCGGGCGTCGACTGGTGGCTGGAGATGACCGGCAGCGGTGGTGAGGGCATGGTCGTCAAGCCGCTCGGCGCTCTCGTACGGGACGCGAAGGACCGGCTGGTCCAGCCGGGCGTCAAGGTGCGCGGCCGGGAGTACCTCCGGATCATCTACGGCCCGGAGTACACCCGCCCGGACAACCTGGAGCGGCTGCGCTCCCGCTTCCTCGGCCACAAGCGCTCGCTGGCGCTGCGGGAGTACGCGCTCGGCCTCGAGGCGCTCGACCGGCTGGCCGGGGGTGAGCCGCTCTGGCGGGTCCACGAGGCGGTCTTCGCCGTCCTCGCCCTGGAGTCGGAGCCGGTGGACCCCCGCCTGTGACCCCGGGACTGTCCCGCGACGACGTACCGCTGTGACGTACGCCCCGCGACCGGCGGCCGGTTCGCGGGGTGAAGCGGGTGCCGTCCGGTGAGGATGAGGACATGGGATTCCATGTCGACTCCGAGGCCGGGCGGCTGCGCCGCGTCATCCTGCACCGCCCCGATCTGGAACTGAAGCGGCTCACCCCGAGCAACAAGGACGCTCTCCTCTTCGACGACGTGCTCTGGGTGCGCCGCGCCCGGCAGGAGCACGACGGCTTCGCGGACCTGCTGCGCGACCGGGGCGTCGAGGTCCACCTCTTCGGGGACCTGCTCCGGGAGGCCCTCGGTGTCCCGGTGGCCCGCCGGCTGGTGCTGGACCGGGTCTTCGACGAGAAGGAGTACGGCCCGCTCGCCACCGAGCACCTGCGGGCGGCCTTCGAGGAACTGACCCCGGCCGAACTGGCCGAGGCGCTGGTCGGCGGGATGACCAAGCGGGAGTTCCTGGAGCGTCACGCCGAACCGGTCTCGGTCCGCTTCCACGTCATGGAACCGGACGACTTCCTGCTCGGCCCGCTGCCCAACCACCTCTTCACCCGGGACACCTCGGCCTGGATCTACGACGGTGTGTCGATCAACGCGATGCGCTGGCCCGCCCGGCAGCGCGAGACCGTCCACTTCGAGGCGATCTACCGCCACCACCCGCTGTTCACCGGCCCGGAGGCGGGCGCCTTCCACCACTGGTCGCAGGGGCAGCACGACTACCCGTCGACCATCGAGGGCGGGGACGTGCTGGTGATCGGGCGGGGCGCGGTCCTCGTCGGAATGAGCGAACGCACCACCCCGCAGGCGGTGGAGATGCTGGCGCGCGGGCTCTTCGACGCCGGGTCCGCGCACACGATCGTGGCGCTGGACATGCCGAAGCGGCGGGCGTTCATGCACCTGGACACCGTGATGACGATGATCGACGGCGACACCTTCACCCAGTACGCCGGGCTCGGCATGCTCCGGTCGTACACCATCGAGCCGGGCGACGGACCCCGCGAACTCAAGGTCACCGACCATCCGCCCGAGCACATGCACCGAGCCGTCGCCGCCGCTCTCGGCCTCGACGCGATCCGCGTCCTCACCGCCACCCAGGACGTCCACGCGGCGGAGCGCGAACAGTGGGACGACGGCTGCAACGTGCTGGCCATCGAGCCCGGAGTGGTCGTCGCCTACGAGCGCAACGCCACCACCAACACCCATCTGCGCAAGCAGGGCATCGAGGTGCTGGAGATCCCGGGCAGCGAGCTGGGGCGCGGCCGGGGCGGCCCCCGCTGCATGAGCTGCCCCGTCGTACGCGATCCGGTGTAGGTGGTGTCCGGCGGATCATGGCCGGGGTCGCGACGCCCTGCCCGACCGTGATCCGCCGGACACCACTCGGCGTCCGGCGGGCCGGTGAGGAACCGGGCCCCTCGCGAGCTCTGTATAGCGATGCATTGCCTCGTATACACTTCCAGGGTTACGGTACGCCGAAGATCCCCGTCCGACCCAGGAGCAAGAACCATGGCCATAGACCTCGCAGGCCGTCACTTCCTCAAGGAGCTCGACTTCACCGCCGAGGAGTTCCTCGGGCTGGTCGAGCTGGCCGCGGAGCTGAAGGCGGCCAAGAAGTCGGGGAGCGAGGTCCAGCGGCTGCGCGGCAAGAACATCGCTCTGATCTTCGAGAAGACGTCGACCCGTACTCGCTGCGCGTTCGAGGTGGCCGCCGCGGACCAGGGTGCCTCCACCACCTACCTGGACCCCTCCGGTTCGCAGATGGGGCACAAGGAGTCCGTCCGGGACACGGCCCGGGTGCTCGGCCGGATGTACGACGGGATCGAATACCGCGGCGACAGCCAGCACGCGGTCGAGGAGCTCGCCGCCATCGCGGGCGTCCCCGTCTTCAACGGCCTCACCGACGCCTGGCACCCCACCCAGATGCTGGCCGACGTCCTGACCATGGTCGAGCACTGCGCCAAGGACATCCGCGAGGACGGCTTCGCCTTCGCCTACCTCGGCGACGCCCGCTTCAACATGGGCAACTCCTACCTGATCACCGGCGCGCTCCTCGGCCTGGACGTGCGGATCGTGGCCCCCGAGGCGTACTGGCCGAACGCGGACATCGTGGCGCGGGCCCGGGAACTGGCCGCCGGCAGCGGCGCGAAGATCACCCTCACCGAGGACGTCGCCGAGGGTGTGGCCGGCACCGACTTCGTCGCCACCGACGTCTGGGTCTCCATGGGTGAACCCAAGGAGGTCTGGACCGAGCGCATCGCCACCCTCGCCCCGTACTCCGTGACCATGGACGTGCTGCGCGCCACCAAAAACCCCGGCGTGAAGTTCCTGCACTGCCTGCCCGCGTTCCACGACCTCGGCACCGCGGTCGGCCGGGACATCCACGCCGTGCACGGCCTGACCGAGCTGGAGGTCACCGACGAGGTCTTCGAGTCCGCCCACTCGGTGGTCTTCGACGAGGCCGAGAACCGGATGCACACCATCAAGGCGGTTCTCGTCGCGACGCTCGCGGGCGCCTGAGCGGTACGTCCCGGCACGGCGGACGCGGACGGTTACCGGGTCTTCGTCCCCTCTGTATGGTGATGCGCCCAATGGGGTGAACATGCGCGTCGGCGGCTACCATGGTCCGTCTCGTTGGGGTCCGAGCTTGCAGGCTCGGGCCCCATTGCCATGTACGGCACCCGCCCCCCACGGCGAGCCGTGCCCGGCCGCGATCCGCCGGGCACCACCCGGTCCCCCCACCGCACCACCAGAGAAGAGAAAAGCCGCATGAGCGCGCCGCGCACGATCCGGCCGGGCCCACCCAGCTCCGGCCCGCGCCGCAAGAGCCCCGAACAGCTGGTCGCCGAGTCCGGCGCGGACCTGGAGGGGCACGGCCTCAAGCGCACCATGGGCCTGTTCCAGCTCGTCTGCTTCGGTGTCGGCGCGGTCGTCGGCACCGGCATCTTCGTCGGGCTGTCGGACAGCGTCTCCGAGGCCGGTCCGGCGGTGGTGATCTCCTTCGTGCTGGCGGCGATCACCTGCATCTTCACGGCGTTCTCCTTCGCCGAGCTGGGCGGTGCGATCCCCGTTTCCGGCAGCTCGTACTCGTTCGCCTACGCCACCTTCGGCGAGCGCACCGCGTTCCTCGTCGGCGGCTGTCTGCTGCTGGAGTACGGCGTCTCGGTCTCCGCGGTCGCGGTGGGCTGGAGCCAGTACGTCAACGAACTGCTGCACAGCCTCTTCGGGGTGCAGCTGCCCGAAGCGCTCTCGGCCGGGCCCGCCGACGGCGGTGTCGTCAACCTGCCGGCCGTGCTGGTGATCGCCATGGCCGCCGCGCTGCTGGTGCGCGGAGTCCGGGAGAGCGCGAGCGCCACCGCCGCCATGGTGGTGCTCAAGATCGGCATCCTGGTGGCGTTCTGCGCCATCGCGTTCACCGCGTTCCGCCACGACAACCTGACGCCGTTCGCGGGCAGCGGCATCTCCGGAATCACCTCCGGGGCCTCGCTGGCCTTCTTCTCGTACATCGGCTTCGACGCGATCACCACCGCCGGCGAAGAGGTCAAGAACCCCCGGCGCAACATCCCCGTCGCGATCATGATCTGCCTCGGCCTGGTCACGCTGCTCTACTGCGCGGTCGCCGTCGCCGCCATCGGCGCGCTCGGCCCGGACGAGGTCGCGGACACGCCCGCCGCGCTCTCGGCCGTGGTCAACCAGGTCACCGACTCCACCGTGGGCGGCGGCATCGTCGCGTTCGGGGCGGTCGTCGCCATCGCCTCCGTGGTGCTGGCCGTGATGTACGGCCAGACCCGCATCCTCATGTCGATGGCCCGGGACGGACTGGTGCCGAGGATCTTCGAGAGGGTCTCGCCGAAGACCCACACCCCGGTCGTCAACACCTGGATCGTCGCGGCCGTCTTCGCCGTCCCGGCCGCCTTCTCCTCGCTCGACGCGGTGGTGAACCTGACCACCATCGGGACCCTGGGCGCGATGGCCGTTGTCAACCTCGCCGTCATGCGGCTGCGCCGCGACAACCCCGGGCTGAAGCGCTCCTTCCGAGTGCCGCTCTACCCGGTCAGCCCCGTCCTGGGCGTCGCGTTCTGTCTGTACCTGATGTACGGGACGGGCTGGGAGGCCTGGGCCGAGTTCGCGGCCTTCCTGCTCGCGGGCTCCCTGCTGTACTCCTTCTACGGCCGCAGCCGCTCGCGCCTGGTCAGCTCCGAGGAGTCGGACCCGCCTGGGCAGGCACCACCGGCAGCGTGAACCAGACCGCCTTGCCGTGCTCCGTGGTGCGGTGACCGCAGGCGGAGCTGAGGGTGCGGATCAGCAGCAGCCCGCGCCCGTGCTCCTGCCAGGGATCCGGCATGGTGTCCGGGCCCGGGGCGGTCAGCCCGCCCGGCGGCTCGGGGTCGCGGTCGTGGACCTCGACCTGGCAGCCGGTCGGCAGCAGCTCCACGACCAGCTCGATGGGCTCGTGGCTGTCGGTGTGCTCGACGGCGTTCGTGACCAGTTCGGCGGTGAGCAGCTCGGCGGTGTCACTGTCCGTGGGCGCATCGAGGTCGGTGAGTGCCGAACGGACGAGGGCGCGGGCGATCGGTACGGCCGCCGTCGTGTGCGGCAGCTCGATGCGCCAGGAGGCGGGTGCGGGATCGACGGGCGGCAAGACGGATTCCGTTCGGGTCGCGGGATTCCTTGCGCGGAAGCCGTCCTGCGACGGAGGGACCGTCGCCGCCGACGTCCACGCCGGGATGCTTCCGTGTTCCAACCTACGGATCGGGACGTCCGCGCACAGGGGCCGACCGACCGGTATGAAAAGGACTTTCGCACCCACAGTCTCACGAACCGCCTGGCCCGTGGCTGTGAAGACAGTCACTCTACGCGCCATGAGGTGATGCCCGCGCCACCCTGAGTGGCCGGGGACCGACGGCTCCGCGGCCCGGACGAGGGACGGGGCCCGGC
>NZ_JBHWZJ010000118.1:0-19071 GCF_042728415.1 Streptomyces sp. NPDC060198
CCCTGGTACGGGGCCGGCCCGTTCACCGGGCCACCCGGGCTCCGCGGGTCAGCCGACGATGGCGACCGGGGCGTCCCACGCATCGCGGTCGACGGTGATGGTGTACCCGCCGCGCGTCTCCTTGCTGTTGACCTTGTACTGGTGGCCGCGGCTGTGGTCGGTGAACAGCGTCTTGCTCCACGGCCAGTCGGTCGTGGTGGTGGACTTGCCGTCCCAGAGCGCGTACCAGAGGTTGCCCGGGAGGTCGGTCTTGTTCGTCGCCGTGGCGATGGCCTTGGCGCTGGAGCTGCTGAAGCCGTAGAACCCGGCCCGGTAGGTCTTGGCGCGCAGGGTCTTGGTGAACGAGCGCACGTAGGTCAGCACCGCGTCGTTGCACGCCTTGTCCGTGATCGTGTACGGCTCGATGTCCAGGTAGATCGGGCTGCCGGCCTTCATGCCGAGCGCCGCGGCCTTGGCCACCGCGTCGTTGCCGTCCTTGACGCCGAGAGAGGCCGCCGTGGCGGCGGTCAGCTTCTCCGGGTTCGCGCTCTTCTGGCAGGGCGGCTGGGCGCCCACGTAGAGCGGAATGAGCTTCCAGCCGGCGGAGTTGACCGACTTCACCCAGGACGAGGTCAGGTTGGGCTGGGCGCAGCCCCGGTTCTTGCCGCCGATGTAGACGGCGGCGCCGCCGTAGAACTTGTCGGCCTTCCACGCCTTCATCGCGGCGAGCGACGGCGCGGTGCAGGTGTCGAAGGCCTGGCCCGTGAAGGTCTTCTGCGCGGGCCAGGCGGTGGCCGCCATCGAGGTCTGGGCCACGATCCCGGACCCCACGACGGCCACGGCCGCCGCCGTCCCCCAGGCGATGTAGCGGCCCTTCTTGGACAACCGGTGTTTGGACAATCCCCCACCCCATTCGGATTCGTACGTCCGGCCGCGGCCCGTGCCTGGCACGGCCGGAGCGCGGCGGAGGCACGGAGGGCGGCGCCCGTGGACGGGCGTTCGGAGCGGGCACCTTATCCGATTCCACCGGCCCGACCGGCGGCGGGGTGGGTGTCCGGGGGCCGGGGACGCACGACCGCCCCGGTTCAGCCGGTCGTGCGCCCGGGCCTCACTTCACGCCGAGCAACTGCTCGATCGGGTCGATCGCGAAGTACACCAGGAACAGGGCCGAGGTGGCCCAGAGCAGCCAGTGGACTTCCCGCGCCTTGCCGAGTGCGGCTTTGATCACGACGTAGGCGAGGAAGCCCGCGCCGATGCCGTTGGTGATCGAGTACGTGAACGGCATGACCGCGATCGTCAGGAACGCGGGGATGGCGATCTCATGGCTCGCCCACTCGATGTGGCGGACCTGGGACATCAGCAGGAAGCCGACCGCGATGAGGGCGGGCGCGGCGGCCTGGGCCGGGACGACGGTGGCCAGCGGGGTGAGGAAGAGCGCGACGGCGAAGAGTGCGCCGGTGACCAGGGAGGCGAAGCCGGTACGGGCGCCCTCGCCGACGCCCGCGGCGGACTCGATGTAGGCGGTGTTGGAGGAGGCGGAGGCGGCTCCGCCCACGGCGGCGGCGGCTCCGTCGATCAGCAGGACGCGGCCGATGTTCGGGACGTCGCCCTTCTCGTCGAGCAGCCCGGCCTCCTGGGAGACGCCGACGACCGTGCCCATGGTGTCGAAGAAGTCGCTGAGGATCAGCGTGAAGATCAGCAGGACGATGGTCACCACGCCGACCTGCTGGAAGGCGCCGAAGAGGCTGAAGGAGCCGACGAGCCCGAAGTCGGGTGCGGCGACGAGGTCGTCGGGGACCGAGGGGACGGTCAGGCCCCAGGCGGCCGGCGCGATGTCGGCGATCTCGTTGACGACGATCGCCAGCACGGTGCTGACGACGATGCTGATGAGGATGGCGCCCTTCACCTTGCGGACCATCAGGGCGACGGTGAGCAGCACGCCGACGCAGAAGACCAGCACCGGCCAGCCGGTGAGGTGTCCGGCCGAGCCGAGCTGTACGGGCGTCGAACCGGTCTCGCCGGGGATGCGGGTGACGAAGCCGGCGTCGACGAAACCGATGAACGCGATGAAGAGCCCGATGCCGACGCTGATGGCCTGCTTGAGGGCGGGCGGGATCGCGCGCATCACGGCCTCGCGCAGCCCGGTGACGACCAGGACGCAGATGATGAGCCCTTCGAGGACGACCAGGCCCATCGCGTCGGGCCAGCTCATCAGCGGGGCGATCTGGAACGCGACGACCGCGTTGAGGCCGAGACCGGCGGCGATCGCGAGCGGGAGGTTGCCGCCGAGTCCCATGATCGCGGTCATCACGGCGGCCACCAGCGCGGTGACGGTGACGAGTTGGGGCGTGGAGAGGTGGGCGCCGAACTTGTCCTCGGCCGATCCGAGGATGATCGGGTTGAGGACCAGGATGTACGCCATGGTGAAGAAGGTCGCGAAGCCGCCGCGTATCTCGCGGCCGAGGCTCGATCCGCGCGCGGCGATCGCGAAGTAGCGGTCCAGCGCGTTCCCCGGGGCGGCGGGCGCCCCCGCGGGTACGGGGTCCGGTGCGGCTTTCGCCGTCTGCGGCGTCTGCGGTGTCTGCGGGACTTCCGGCGCCTGTGGCGTGTCCGGCATGGCTCTCCTTCGTGAGGTGGCGGGTCTGCGGGGCGAGTGACTGAATGTTCCCTCGTGGAAAGGGGGTTCAGGTTTTCGCCGTGTTACGCCTTACTTGGAGTGACACCCGGTTCGCAGCGCGTCCGAGGTGCGCTGGTACGCTCTCGCACCGCTCGCACCCCTGGGTGCCGCTGAGGGAACGTACACAGCCACCGCGGTTCGCGTACAGGGATTCGAGAGCAGGGAGAGGTACCCGTGGGCACTGTGGTCGACGCTGCCGCTGCCGCCGAGTTCCATCAGTTCTTCGAGGCGCACTACGCCGAACTGGCCCGTCTCGCGCACCTGTTGACGGGCGAGGCGGATGCGGCCGATGATCTGGCCGCCGACGCCCTGATGGCCCTCTGGCACCGCTGGGACCGGATGAGGGAAGCAGATCACCCCGTCGCGTACGCGCGGGGGGTCGTCGCCAACCTGGCGCGCACCCGGATCCGCAGTGCGGTGCGCGAGCGCCGCAGGATCGCCTTGTTCTGGGCGCCGCGTTCCGGTGGCGGCGACGGGTTCGCCGTCGACGACCCCGACGTGGCCACCGTGGTGGATGTCCAGGAGGCGCTGCGTAGGCTGCCGTTCAGGAAACGCGCCTGCGTCGTGCTGCGGCACGCGTTCGACCTGTCCGAGCGGGACACGTCGTTGGTCCTCGGGATATCGGTCGGTACGGTCAAGAGCCAGACATCCCGGGGCTTGGCGGAGTTGCAGCGGCTGCTGGGCCCCGGGGCGGGCCCGGCTCCGGCACGGGTTGCCGTGGCGGGGCAGCCCGGCGGAGGAGGGCATTGATGGAAGAAGAGCTGCGGGAACGCCTCCGCGGTGCGGCGCTGGAACACCACCCGGACCGCGAGCGGATGTGGGCCCGGGTCGAGCGCGGGATGGCGCAGGACCCACCGCCCGGGCGCCTGTCGCGCCCGCCGCGCGCGCCGATGCCGAGGCTGCGGATCGCGGCGGCGACGGTGGCGGTCTGCGGGGTGCTCGTGGCGGTCTCGCTCGCCGTCGCGTGGACGGGCCGCGACGGCAGGTCAGGCCAGCCGGTTGCGGCCGCGCCCGGCCGTACGCCGACGGCTCCCGGGTTCTCCGGGGAGCGCGGCGGCCAACTCCCGCCGGCCAACGGCCCGGTGTCCACGCACGGCACGGTGAACGCCGGGAGCAACGCGTACTGGGCACAGAGCGACGTCGTGGTGACCGCGGCGCGGCCGCTCGCCTCCCTCACGGTCGAGCTGCGCGTCGCGCTGACCAGCGGGGTGACCAAGACGGGGGCGTGGACGTCCGGCCACACGGACGACTACACGACCTCCGTGGGCGAGGAGGACGGCTTCCTGGTGTTCCGCTGGACCCTGCGGCCGGGACGGACAGCCCCGGCCGCCACCCTCACCTTCGCGGGGCAGTACAACCACGCGGAGGGTGAACGGGACTTGAGCGGCGACGACTTCACCGTGCGCGGCGCCTTCGACACGGGCGTCTTCGCCAGCGGCGGGGTGTTCACGCCCGCCGGCTGAACGGGCCCGCACCGGGGCGCGCCGGACGGGGCCGGAAGCGGGGGCGGGAGAGGGCGCGGACCCGCACAGTCCGCACGCTCTCCCGCCGGTGGAGGTCCGCCCGACCGGACCGGGCGGACGGGGTCAGCAGTGGCCGCCGGCTCCGGCCTCGCGGTCCACGAGCGCCGGGACGGCACGCGGCGAGTCGACCTTGGTCCGCAGGACCGGGGTCCAGCCGGCACCCGAGGCGAGCTGCTCCGCGGGGACGCCCGCGTTGTGGACGGCGATCAGGTCGGTCTTCTTCCCGTTGACGTAGTTGTCGCCGGCCGTCAGCGGGGACTCCTTCCACTTCTTCAGGATGAGCGCCGGGTCGTGGTCCGCGGAGAGCGTGAACGCGTTGTGCTCGGCGACGAGCTGGGACTCGATGCCGATGCCGTAGGAGTAGCCGTACGCGTGCCCGGCCTGGGCCACGAAGTGGTTGTTGTACGAGTCGACCTGGCCGAAGCGGACGCGCGGGGCGCGCTCCTTCAGGTTCTGGAAGAGGTTGTGGTGCAGGGTCACCCGGAGCTTGCCCCGGTCGGTCGCGCCCGCACTGTCGCTGTTGCCGATGAGCATCGTCTTGTCGTGGTCCTTGAGGACGTTCCACGAGACGGTGACCAGGTCGGCGCCGCGCACGATGTCGAAGAGGCCGTCGTGCTGCTGGTAGACCGTGCCGAAGTAGTACGGCTGGGCCGAGTCGGGGCGGTCGCCGTCGCTGAAGGTGTTGTGGTCGACCCAGACGTGGGTGGAGTTGGTGACGACGAGGTTGTCGTACTCCGAGTTCCAGGCCCCGGTCTCGGTGTCCGTCGGGTCCCACTGCGGGAAGCAGTCGTAGGTGTCCTCGAAGCTCAGGTTGCGGACGATGACGTTCGAGACGTCCTTGACCTGGAGGCTGGCCCCGATGACGGTGGCGTCGTCGCCGACGCCGATCAGGGTGGTGTTCGAGGGGACGGGCACGTTGACGGCCGCCGCCTGGAGCGCGGCGGAGGCGGCGCGGGCGTCCTCCAGCGGACCGCTGGGGACGGCGTCGGTGCCCCAGACCGCCGGGTCGTAGGCGGCGAGGTACTTCTCCAGGGTGTAGCCGCCGGTGTAGTAGTCCTCGCAGCCGATGGGGGTGCCGTTCACGTCGGAGTTGCCGTGGACGGTCCCGGCGATCTTGACGATCTTGGGGGCGTCGCCGGCGTCCTCGAACGCGGCGATCAGCTCCGCGCGGTTGGTGACCGTGTAGACGTGGTCACGGGTGGCGGCCGAACCGCCGGTGGTCGAACCGTCCGCGGAGGCCCAGCCGTCGTGGGCGGGCAGCACGGCGCGCTCAATCGGCTTCGAGTGCGGCCGGGAGGCGGCCTGGGCCGGCAGCGACACGGCGAGGGCGAGGGAGGCGCAGCCCATCACCACGGTGATGGCACGGAGGTGGCGCATGCGTGCGGGCATCGGATTCCTTCGGTTCGTCGGAGAGGGAAGTCGGAGAGGGGAGGGGGAGCGGGGCGACGGAGCGCCGGGGGCGGGCTCCGTACGGGTGGTGCGACGGTGCTGTTCCGGTGGGGCGGAAGTCAGGGTCGCGGCGGCGGCCAGGTGATCCACCGGGCCGGGACGGGGGCGCCGAGCCGGCGCACGTCGCCGGGGGCGAGCACCCGGGCGTCCAGCAGGGCGCGGGCGGTGGTCCGGGCCACGTCGACGGCGCCCCGCGGCTGGAGGTGGGTGTTGTCCTGCACGCCGTCCGGGTAGTTCGGCGAAGCTCCGGGCGCCAGCCAGTTGAAGTAGTCCTGGGTGGCCTCGGGCCCCAGTTCCTGCCAGCGGGCGAGGGTGAGCGCCTGGGTGTCGATCAGCGGGACCCGCTCTTCGGCGGCCAGGGCGCGCATCGCCGCCGGGTACTCCCCGTGGCTGGGCTTGGCGGTGCCGTCCTCGGCGAAGCGGCGGCGCTCCACCGGGGTGAGCAGGACGGGCCGGGCGTGCCGGGCGCGGGCCTGCGTGATGTAGAGGCGCAGGTGGTCCTGGTAGGTCGTCCAGGGGTCGGTGCCGCGGAGCGGGTCGGTGGTCTTCTCGTCGTTGTGCCCGAACTGGACGAACAGGAAGTCACCTGGGCGCACGTCGGGGAGCAGCGCGGCGAGCAGGCCCTCGTCGACGAAGCTCTTGGAACTGCGTCCGTTCATCGCGTGGTTGGCGACGCGCATCCCCTGGCCGAGGAAGAAGGGCAGGGCCATGCCCCAGCCGGTCTCGGGCGCGGCGTCGGAGTACTTCTGCGCGGCCGTCGAGTCGCCGGCGATGTGCACGGTACGGGGACGGGGGCGTGGTTCCCGTCCCCGCGCCTCGGCCGGGAGGGCGGCGAGGGCGAGGGGCAGGGCCGCGAGCGCGGCCGCCGTCCGTCTGCGGGTGAGTGACACGGGGTTCCTGCCTCTCGGGGCGTGCGGGGGTGGAGGGGGGCCGGCGGCGGGTGCGTTCCGGGCCGCCGCCGGCTCCCGTTCATCGGGGTGGGTCGTGGTGCGTGTGGTGCGTGCGGAGGGCGGGTGTCCGGCCGGTCAGCCGTTGCCCAGCTCCTTCCACTCCTTCTGGGCCGCGTTCAGCTCGTCGGCGATCTTGTCCAGGAAGTCCTTCGCGGAGACCTTGCCGAGCAGCAGCTTCTGGAACTCGGGCTCGTTGTCGGCCTTGGAGATGTTGTTCCAGTCGGGCAGGTAGTACGGCAGGTTCACGATCTTGGTGCTGCCGTCGGTGAGTGCCGCGGCCGCGAGCGCGGTCGGCTCGGAGGCGGTGATCCAGGAGTCCCGGGCGGCCTCGGTGTTGGCGGGGATGGCGCCGGCCGACTCGTTCCACTTGCTGTTGGAGGCGTGCGAGGCGGCGAACTCGATGAACTTCCAGGCGGCGGTCTTGTTCTTGCTGCTGCGGAAGAGACCGAGCCCGTCGACCGGGTTGGAGACCTGGACGCGGGTTCCGCTGTCACCGATCGGGTTCGGGATGCCGGCGAACTTGTCGTTGCCGAGCGCCTTCACGTGGTCCTGGTAGGAGCCGAGGTTGTGGCTCAGCATCCCGATGGTGCCGGTGTCCCACTGCGCGACCATCTTGGTGAAGTCGTTGTTGACGTCGGCGGACGGCGTCGCCTTCTTGAAGAGGCCGACGTACTTCTCCAGCGCGGCGACGTTCTTGGGGTCGTTGACCGTCGTGGTGTCGCCGTTCCAGAAGTCCGTGATGCCGGACTGGCCGTAGGAGGCGTCCAGGGCCTGGGCGATGGAACCCGCCCCGCCTCTGATGGTGTAGCCGAACTTGTTGTTCTTGGTGTCGGTCAGCTTGTCGGCCGCCTCGTAGAACTTCGCCCAGGTGGAGGGCGCGTCCAGACCGGCCGCCTGGAAGAGGTCGGTCCTGTACCAGAGGGTTCCGTTGTTCGCGGAGGTCGGCACGGAGTACATGTCGTCGCCCCGGCCACCGGCGTCCTTGACGCTCGCGACCATGCCCTCGACGAGCTTCCCCTTCAGCGAGGACTTCTCGATACGGTCCTGGACCGGCTCCAGCGCCTCCTGCGAGACGATGTTGGCGAGATAGGCCGTACCGACGCCGCCGACGTCCGGCAGGCCGCCGCCCGCGATGGCGGTGTCGTACTTGGACTGCACGTCGGCGATCGGGATCGGGACGTACTTGACCTTGATGTCCGGGTTCTCCTTCTCGAAATCCTTGATGATCTCGGTCCAGATCTCGGTGCGCGGGCCACCGTTGTTGTCCCAGAAGGTGATCTCGCCCTTGCCGCTGCCCTCGGTGCCGGAGCTGCTGCCGTCGTCACCGCACGCGGTGGCCGTCAGGGCGAGCATCGCGGTCAGCGAGACCGCTGCCGCGGCGCGCCCCCGGGACTTCTTGGAAATGGTCATGGTTCGGCTCTTCTCTGTGGGTGGGTACGGGTGTGCCGTGTACGCCGTGCAGGTGGGGGGCGTCAGCGCCGGCGGTGCGGTGCCCAGCCGTCCTCGCCCGCGAGGTAGTCGCCCACCTCGTGGAGCGCGGCGTCGGCCGGGGACATCTGGGGGCGGTCCGGGGTGGCGGCGGCGCCGGGACCGTAGGTCCGGTACTCGCTGAACCGGGCTTCCCGCCAGGGGAAGCCGCTCATGTCGGACCAGGGGCTCGCCTTGACGGCGGCGGGCAGCGACGTCTCGCGGATCAGCACCTGGCCGATCGCGTCCGGGTTGCCGCTCGGGTGCCAGGGGCGGCCGAGGTGGAAGGAGTCCGCGGGGGCGTCGCTGATGATCCGGCTGCGGGTGATCAGGATGCCGTACGGGTTCTCCTTCCAGGTCGAAGCGGCCGTGATGTAGCCGTTGTTGGTGTCCGAGCCACGGCTGAGCGCCTTGATCACGGACTTCTCGACGACGGTGGTGGCACGGCCGTAGAGGAAGTCGACGTCGCCCTCGACGTACGCGCCGGTGAGGTAGACGCGGGCCTTCTGGGTGAGTGCCGGGGTGTCGGTCATCAGGGTGTCCTGGTTGCCGAGGAAGGCGGTGTTCTCGAAGGTCAGCCGGTCGCCGGTGGTCTTCACGGCGAGCGCCTGCTCGCCGCTGATCTCCACGGCGGCCTCGTCGAAGTCGTTGGCGAAGGTGAGGTTCTCGGCCGTGAAGTCGTGGCCCTCCACCAGGACGGTGGCGCTGCCGGTGGACCCCTGGGTGGTGCCGTCCGGCTTGAGCTCACCCTGCGGGGTGTCGAAGACGATCAGGGTGTCGGCACGGTCCCTGCCGGTGCCGACGAGGGAGACGTACGGCTGGTTCTTCCCGATCCGGACGTGCTCGCGGTAGGTGCCGGGCGCCAGGCGCACGGTGATCCGGCCGTCGTTGCCCTGCGGCACGGCGTCGACGGCCGCCTGCACGGTGGCGTAGTCGGCGGGGACCCGCAGCACGGTGTCGGTGCCGATGTCCTTCTGCGGGCCGGAGTCGCGGGTGACGATCCGCGGCACGTCGGCGGCGCGGTCCAGCCGGTAGGGGTAGAAGGCGTGCGGGTCGAAGGCGGCGCCCCAGGTGTCGGTGCGGCCCGTGGTGTTCTTCAGGACCGAGCCGCGCTGGACGAGTTGGGCGGTGGCGTCCGCCTGGTAGGGGTGCTGGACGTCCCGGAAGTAGCTGTTCTCGATGACCATCTTCGTGCCGCCGCGCGCCCAGTTGCCGTACGTCCACACCGGGTCGCCGTCCGCGACCTGCGCGGAGACGTAGTTGTTGTAGAGGTGGGCGTAGGCGCAGTTGTCGGCGGAGGGGTTGCGCTGTTTGGTGCCGGTGAACCAGTTGTGGTCGATGGTGATCTCGGTGCTGACGTTGGTCGTCCAGCCGATCCCGAACGCCTTGTTGTGCTGGGTGAACTGGTTGTACGAGACCGTGATGTACCGGCTGTCCTTGCGGATGTCGAGCAGTCCGTCGCCCATGTGCGTGAAGCGGTTGTGGTCGATCCAGACGTGGTCGGCGGTGTCCATCTGGATGGCGTCGAAGTCCGTGGTCTTCCCGTCCCAGTCCCCCTCGACGTAACTGTCGCGGATGGTCAGGTTGCGGATGATCACGTTGTGGGTGCCGGGGGCGAGGTGGAGTTCGCCGTGCACGATCTCGGCGGTGTCCCCGACCCCGACGATGGTCTTGTCGGAGGTGACGTCGACGTCGTGGCCGAAGGGCTCCACGGCCAGCGAGCCGGCGACCCGGATGACGTAGCGCCCTTCGGCGCCCGCGTACCTCGCCAGATCGGCCTGGGTGGTGACGGTGACGACCGGGCCGCCCGCGCCCCCGGTCGTCCCGCCGGCCAGCGAGGCGAAGCCGTGCGGGGTGTCGGACCAGGTGCCGTGCTGGGCGGAGGGTCCCGCGCCGGCTGGTGCGGACGCCTGGGCGGCCCCGGCGGCCGGGCTCGCGGGCAGGAGGAAGGCTCCCGCGAGGGCGAGCGCCGCTGCGAGCGTGCTGCCCCGGGTGCGCGTGGTACGGAGGTGCGTCATTGCGGCTCCCATACGTGCGGTACAGATGTGTCCGTGCTGCGGTGCGAAGTGCCGTGCGTGCGGTACAGGTGTGTCCGTGCGGGTGCGTTCCGTGCGTGCGGTGCGTGACGTGCGAGGTGCCGGTGCGAAGGTGCGTGACGTGCGGTGGTGCGGGGCGACCGGTGTGCGGTGGTGCCCGTACGAGCGGCGGTGCGCGTACGGGCGGTGGTGCGGGTCCTGCGGTGGTGCGGGGTGGGGCGGGTCCTGCGGTGGGGCGGGGCGGTGCGGGTCCTGCGGTGATGCGGGGTGGGGCGGGTCCTGCTACCCGGCGGGCTCGGCCGGGGTGCCGAAGGCCGTGAACTCGGCGGTGCCCGCGGGTCCGGTCCCGGCGGGCGCGGTGGCGAAGAGGCCCAGCAGCGCGCCGACCCAGCGCCACGGTTCGGCGGCGAAGACCTGGCCGGAGGGGCGGAAGCCGTCCCCGGTATCGGCGTGGAAGCGGCAGCGGGCGCCGGGGCTCACCTCGACGCGAAGCCGTACCCGCCCGTCGGGTGCGGGCCGGGCCGGCGCGGCGTCCCGTTCGTGTTCGGCGACGCTCTCCGCGTACCGGTGGACGAGCGACACCGAGCCGTCCTCGTCCCGTTCGAGGCCGATCCAGCTGAACGCGTCACCGAGTACGGCGAGGCCCGCCTTGGCACCGGGCACCTCGCTGCCGAGGGCGAGCGACACCTCGACGGTGAACTCCTCGGCGGGCAGCCGCTGGACGAGTACGTTCGCCAAGGTCCGCAGGTCGTGCGCGTGCGGGGTGCGCACGCAGGCGAGCCGCAGCCCGTCCCCGGCGTGTTCGACGGTCCAGCCGGCCCGCGGGTTGGCGGTCCACTGCCACTGCCGCCCGTGCCGTCCACCGGGGAAGCTGTCAGCGAACGCCGGTGCCTCCACCGGCTGCTGGGGCGCGATCGGCTTGGCGTGCACGAGGAAGGGTTCGCCGTCGTCACCGAGGACCGGCCACCCCGTCTCGTCCCAGCGCATCGGCTGGAGGTGGACGACCCGTCCGTACGCGCCCCGCTCCTGGAAGTGCAGGAACCAGTCCTCGCCGGCCGGGGTGCGGACCCAGCCGCCCTGGTGAGGGCCGTTGACCTCGGTACGCCCCTGGGCCAGGACGACGCGCTCCTCGTACGGCCCGAAGAAGTCCTTCGACCGGAACGCGCCCTGCCAGCCCGTGGTCACCCCGCCCGCCGGGGCGAAGATCCAGAACTCGCCGTCGTGCCGGTAGACCTTGGGCCCTTCGAGGGTGAACCAGCCGGGGATCAGGTCCCCGTCGACCAACGTCACTCCCTCGTCGAGCAGTTCGCGTCCGTCGGCGCTCATCCGGTGGCCGGTCAGCCGGTTCTTGATCCCGGAGCGGGACTTGGCCCAGGCGTGCACGAGGTAGGCCTCACCCGTCTCCTCGTCCCAGAGCGGGCAGGCGTCGATCAGCCCCTTGCCCCCCTTCACCAGATGCGGCGCGCTCCAGGGGCCGCGCACGTCCTCGGCGTTGATCTGCTGGATGCCGTGGTCGGGGTCGCCCCAGAAGATCCAGAAACGGCCCGCGTGGTGGCGGATCGACGGCGCCCAGACGCCCCGGTCGTGGCGCGGCGACGCGAAGTCGGCGGCCGGTTCGAGGGTGTCGAGGGCGTGTCCGATCAGGGACCAGTTGACCAGGTCGCGGGAGTGCAGCAGCGGCAGTCCGGGAGCGCGGCCGAAGCTGGACGCGGTGAGGTAGTAGTCGTCGCCGACGCGGACGACGTCCGGGTCGGACCAGTCGGCGTTGAGCACCGGATTGCGGTAGGTGCCGTCGCCGCGGTCGGCGGTCCAGGGTCTGCTCACGCCGTCACCACCTTGCGGACGAGGGCCGCGGCCTCGTCGCGGCCGAGCCGTCCGTCCGCGACGACGGTGACGACCCGTCGCACGACGGTCTCGCCGGGCTCCACCGGCAGCCGGTCCTCGGCCGCGAGGGAGGAGCCGACGCCCGGGTACTCCGCGGTGCGGACGAACCACGGGTCGCGCCGGGTGTCCCCGGTCGCCCCGGCGAAGACGAGGGTCCACCCGTCGCCGGCCAGCGCGAGCCAGTCGGCACGGCGGCCGTGCACCGCCTCCTCACCGTCGTCGGTGGCGCTGAACACCTCGGGCGCCCGGTCCTCCTTGGGTGCCCGCCAGAAGAACCCGCCGTAACCGGCGCCGGGGCGGCCGTTGGTGGCGGGGCTGCCGATGGAGAGGGCGGCCCGGCCGCGGTTGGTGAGCGAGAAGGAGAAGTCCAGCGCCCAGGCCCTGCCGGTCAGCGGGACGACGGCCACCGTGCGGTGCTCGCGGAGCAGTTCGGTGCCGTCGGCCACCCAGCCGAGCTCCTCCACGAAGCCGTCCGGATCGCGGAGCTTCCACCCCAGGTGGAGCTGGACGCCGTGGTTGTCGAGCACGGTGGGCCCCTGGTCGCGGACGAAGGTGCGCCCGCCCCAGAAGTTGTACCCGGCGACGTCGGGCACGGCGATGGAGGCGCCGAGGTGGTGCCGGTGGTCGGCGGGGCGTTCCTCGGTGACGGGGATGCCCGCGAGGGTGGTGACGGGGTGCAGGTAGGGGCGGCCTTCATGGTCCCCGGGGAGGTAGCTGTAGCGGCCCACGGGGCGGCCCGCGCAGCTGAGGCGGAGGGTGTTCACGGGGCGCTCACCTCGCGGGAGCGGGCCCAGGGGGCGCCGAGTTCGGAGAACAGGGCGAGGGAGTCGGCGCCCGCGTCGACCACGGCGTCGATGCCCTTGACCACGCGCCGGGGGCCCTGGGTGGCGGGCTCGCTGTACCAGGCGTCCGCGGGCAGCGCGGCGGGATCGGCTCCGGTGCGTACCGCCTCGACCACGCGCATGAAGGCGCCGGTGCGGTGCGGGGGCACCAGGAGCGGGGTGTCGTCCGCGAGGTGGGCGGCGAGGTTCTCCAGCAGGTCGGTGCGGCCGTGCACGGTCTCCTCCGGGCCGTGTCCGGCGCGCTGGAGGAGGACCCGGTCCTGCTTGTACCAGAAGGTGATCCGGCCCCGGTCGCCGTGGACGACGACGTACGGCTCGGCGGCGCGTTCCGCGCAGAGCGTGACGCAGACCGTGACGGTCAGGCCGTCGGTGGTGGTCACGCGGAGGCTGCTGGTGTCGTCGGCCTCGATGTCGTGGGCCCGGAAGAGCTCGGTCTCGATGTCGGCGACGTCCGCGGCGGCGCCCCTGCCCGCGAGTTCGAGGGAGGTGGCGACGGCGTGGGCGAGCGGGTTGGTGAGGACCCCGTCGACCACGTCGGTGGAGCCGAGCCGGCGGCGCCCGGCCCAGGGCGCGCGCCGGAAGTAGGCCTCCTCGCGCACCCAGGCGCCGGCCGCGCCGATTCCCCGGAGGGACCCGATCGCACCGTCGGCGACGAGCTCGCGGATGACGGGCACCGCGTGCGAGCCGAAGGACTGGAAGCCGATCTGGCAGGCGGTGCCCGCCTCCCGTACGCCGTCGCTCATCCGGGTGAAGTCGGCGAAGGTGGCCGCCGGGGGCTTCTCCAGGAGGAGGTGGACGCCGCGCCGGGCCGCGGTCAGCGCGAGGTCCGTGTGGGTCGGGATCGGCGTGCAGACGACGGCCGCACGGGCACCGGTGGCGTCGAGCAGTGCGCCGAAGTCGGAGGACTGCCGCGGGGGTTCGGCGGCGAACACGCCGAGTTCGGCCTCGGTCAGGGGGGTCAGCTCGCAGATTCCGGCGAGCCGGACGACGCCCTGGCGCTGGAGGCGCTCGATGTTGGCGAGGTGCCAGCGGCCGTGGCCCCTGGCGCCGGCCAGGACGATCGGGAGGGGGGTGGTCATCGCGGGTCAGCCCTTCACCGCACCGGCGCTGAAGCCGGTGATCAGCCACTTCTGGATGAAGGCGAAGATGATCACCACGGGGACCGCGGCGATGACTCCGCCCGCGGCCAGCGCGCCCAGGTCGACGCTGTCCGCGCCGATGAGGGTGTTCAGGCCGACCGGGATCGTCTGCTTGTCCTGCTCGCTGAGGAACATCAGGGCGAACAGGAAGTGGTTCCAGCTGTGCACGAACGCGAAGGAGCCGACGGCGATCAACCCGGGCCGCAGCAACGGGAGTACGACGGCGCAGAAGGCGCGGAAGCGCGAGCATCCGTCCACCCAGGCGGCCTCCTCCAGCGTGACGGGCACGTTCTTGATGAACCCGCTGATGAGGATGATCGACAGGGGGAGCTGGAAGACGGTCTCCGCGATGACCACGCTGCCCAGGGAGTTGATCATCTGGAGGTTCTTGAAGATCTCGAAGAGCGGTACGAGCATCAGCGCGCCCGGGATGAACTGCGAGCAGAGCAGCGCCAGCATGAAGGCGCCCTTGATCTTGAAGTCGAAGCGGGCGAGCGCGTATCCGCCCGCCAGCGCGACCAGGGTGGTGGCGATCAGGGTGGCTATCCCGACGATCATGCTGTTCTGGAAGAAGACGGCGAAACTGCGTTCCGTCCAGACCTTCTCGAAGTGCTCGCCGGTCATCGGCCAGGGCACCAGCGAGGTGGAGCCCGCCGGGCGGACGGCGAAGAGGAACATCCAGTAGAACGGGATGAGCGTGAAGAGCAGGTAGACGCCGAGGGGGACGTAGATCTGCCAGCGCGGCACGTCGTCGTACGAACGTTCCTGTCCGCGGCGGCGGTTGCCGGCCGGGGGCGGCACGTCGGCGGCCGGAGGCGGGGTGGCGGGGGTCTTCTCGGCGAGTGCGGCAGTCACTTGTGGTCGCCTCCGAACTTGCTCAGGCGCAGATAGACGATCGAGCAGAAGAGCAGGATCACGAAGGCGACGGTGGTGAGCGCGGACGCGTAGCCGAAGTCGTGTCCCTCGATACCGGTGTTGGCCACGTAGAGCGGGAGTGTGGTGGTCACGCCCGCGGGCCCGCCGCCCGTGAGGGTGTACAGCAGGTCCACGTTGTTGAACTCCCAGACCGCGCGCAGCAGTGTGGAGAGGATGATCGCGTCCCGCAGGTGGGGCAGGGTGATGTGCATGAACTGCCGGACCCGCCCGGCGCCGTCCACCGAGGCCGCCTCGTAGAGCTCCTTGGAGACGGACTGGAGATCGGCGAGGATGAGGATGGCGAAGAAGGGGACACCGCGCCAGAGTTCGGAGACGGTGGCGGCCCAGAACACGGTTCCGGTGTCCGAGAGGACCGAGGTGCCGTAGTCGCCGATCCCGGCGTCCGCGAGGTAACGGCTGAACCCTGTCGAGGAGTTGTAGAGCAGGATCCAGATGGTGCTGGTCAGCACGCCGGAGACGGCCCAGGGCGAGAAGACCATCGCGCGGGAGATGCCGCGGCCGATGAAGGACTGGTTGACGATCAGCGCCAGGGCGAGACCCAGCACGAGCTGGAGGCTGACCTGGGTGACGACCCACTGGGCGCTGAAGCCGAGGGTGGACCAGAACTGGTCGTCGTCGGTGAAGATCTTGGTGTAGTTGTCGAAGCCGGCGAAGCCGTTCCGCCAGGGCTTGGTGACGTTGTAGTTCTGCAGGCTGTAATAGAAGACGCTGAGGACCGGATAAGCGATGAACCCCACCATCAGCAGACCGGCGGGCGCGATCAGCAGATAGGGCAGCTTGCGGGGGTTCGCCGAACGGCGCCTGGGCACCTTGGGCGGTTTGGCCACGGCGGCGGCTTGTGCCATGACACCTCTCCGTTCTCTCGTGTTTCCGGTCGTGTTGCGGTCCTGCAAGCGCTTTCTCCTTGCCGTGCGAGGCCCCGGAGGGTTTCTCGGACGGCGGGGTGCGCCGGAATGCTGCGGCGGTGGTGTCAGCCGGCGTACGGATCGGGTACGTCGCCCTCGCGGGCCAGGAAGGCGAAGTCGCAGCCGGTGTCGGCCTGGGTGATCTGGTCCTGGTAGAGCGCGCCGTAGCCGCGGCCGTACCGGGCGGGGGGCGGGGTCCAGGCAGCCCGGCGCCGCTCCAGTTCCTCTTCGTCGATGTCGAGACTCAGGCGCCGGGCCGCCACGTCCAGGGTGATGGGGTCGCCGGTGCGGACGAGGGCGAGCGGGCCGCCGACGAACGACTCGGGCGCGATGTGCAGCACGCACGCCCCGTAACTGGTGCCGCTCATACGGGCGTCGGAGATTCGCACCATGTCGCGTACACCCTGCTTCAGCAGGTAGTCCGGGATCGGCAGCATGCCGTACTCGGGCATCCCGGGGCCGCCCTTGGGGCCGGCGTTGCGGAGCACCAGTACATGGTCCGGGGTGATGGCGAGGGCCGGGTCGTTGATGGTGCGCTGCATTTCCCGGTAGTCGTCGAAGACCACCGCGGGGCCGGTGTGGCGCAGCAGCTCCGGTTCGGCCGCGATGTGCTTGATGACCGCGCCGTCGGGGCAGAGGTTGCCGCGCAGCACCGCGACACCGCCCTCGTCGGCGAGCGGCTTCTCCCGCTCCCGGATGACGTCGTCGTTGTGCACGAGGGCCCCGTCGAGCTGTTCGCGCAGGGTGTCGTGGGTGACGGTGGGCCGGTCCAGGTGGAGGACGTCGGTGAGCCGGGAGAGGAAGCCGGGGAGTCCGCCCGCGAAGTGGAAGTCCTCCATGAGGTACTTGCCGCCGGGGCGGAGGTTGGCGAGCACCGGCACGGTGCGGGCGATCCGGTCGAAGTCGTCGAGGGAGAGCTTGATGCCACAGCGGCCGGCCATCGCGATGAGGTGGATGACGGCGTTGGTGGAGCCGCCGAGCGCGAGGACCGTGGCGACGGCGTCCTCGAACGCGTCCGGGGTGAGGATCTGCGACAACGTTCGCTGCTGCCACACCAGTTCGACGATACGGAGGCCGGACTGCGCGGCCATCCGGTCGTGTCCGGAGTCGACGGCCGGGATCGAGGAGGCACCCGGGACGGTGACGCCCAGCGCCTCGGCGGCGGCCGTCAGGGTGGACGCGGTGCCCATCGTCATGCAGTGGCCCGGGGAGCGGGCGAGCCCGTTCTCCAGTTCGGCCATCTCGCAGTCGCCGATGAGTCCGGCCCGCTTGTCGTCCCAGTACTTCCACATGTCGGTCCCGGAGCCCAGGACTTCGTTGCGCCAGTGGCCCGGCAGCATCGGTCCGGCGGGCACGAAGACGGCCGGCAGATCGACGGAGGCGGCGCCCATCAGCAACGCGGGCGTCGACTTGTCGCAGCCGCCCATCAGCACGGCCCCGTCGACCGGGTAGGAGCGCAGCAGCTCCTCGGTCTCCATCGCGAGCATGTTGCGGTAGAGCATCGGGGTCGGCTTCTGGAACGTCTCCGACAGGGTGGAGACGGGGAATTCGAGCGGGAAGCCGCCGGCCTGCCACACCCCGCGCTTGACGGCCTGCGCCCGGTCGCGGAGGTGGACGTGGCAGGGGTTGATGTCGGACCAGGTGTTGAGGATCGCGATCACCGGCTTGCCGAGGTGCTCCTCGGGGAGGTAACCCAGCTGCCGGGTACGCGCCTTGTGGCTGAACGAGCGGAGTCCGTCGGTGCCGTACCACTGGTGGCTGCGGAGCTCCTCGGGAGCGATGCGGGTGTTCACACCGACCACCCGGCGATCTCGTCGGCGACCTCGGCGCGCTGCGCCTCGGGCAGGACCCGGCTGGGGGCGCGGACGTCGCGGCGGCAGAGGCCGAGGACCGCGAGCGCCTCCTTGACCACGGTGACGTTGTTGGCGGACTGCCGGTCCGCGCGCAGTTCCTCGAAGCGGCGGATGCGCTCCCAGACCTTCATCGCGGCGATGTAGTCCCCGGCCCGCAGCGCCTCCAGCATGCCGAGCGAGACTGCGGGGGCGACGTTGACGAGGCCGGAGGTGAACCCGGTGGCTCCGGTGGCGAAGTACGAGGGCGCGTACAGCTCGGCGAGGCCGGCGATCCACACGAACCGGTCCAGTCCCGCGTCCCGGGCGAAGGCGCCGAAGCGGGCGGCGTCCGGGACGGCGTACTTGACGCCGATCACGTTGGGACAGTGGTCGGCGAGTTCGGTGAGCTTCTCACCGGCGAGCAGCGGGTTGCGGATGTACGGGACGACGCCCAGCTCCGGCACGGCCTCGGCGATGGCCCGGTGGTAGTCCACCCAGCCGTCCTGGGAGACGTACGGGTGGACCGGCTGGTGCACCATCACCAGCTCGGCGCCGGAGTCCCGGGCGTGCTCGGCGGCGGCGACGGCGGTCGGCATGTCGTGCCCGACCCCCACCAGGACGGTGGCCCGGCCTCTCACCTCCTCGACGGTCAGCTCGGTGACGGCGCGCCGTTCCTTCGGGGTGAGCGCGTAGAACTCCCCGGTGTTGCCGTTGGGCGTGACGATGCGGACGCCGCCGTCCAGGAGCCGCCGCAGCAGCGCCCGGTGGGTGTCCTCGTCGATCGTCCCGTCCTGCGCGAACGGGGTCACGGGGATCGCCACGACGTCGGCGAGGGCCGCCTTGAGCGGGATGAGGTCCATGCCAACTGGCCTTTCGTCGATGTGGTTCACGCCTGGCCGCCCTCGGTGGCGTCGGCGGTGGCGACCGATCCGTCGAGGCCGCCGGGGCCGTCGGGGAACGCGCGGCGCACGAACGACGCGATGTGGTCGTGCAGTGCGGCGGCGGCACCGGCCGAGTCGGCGGCCAGCGCGAGCCGCAGGATCTCCCGGTGTTCGGCGGCCTCGCGCTCCCACGAGGGGTCGGCCGCCCAGGCGACGGTGGAGACGAGCGCGGCCTGGTCGCGGACCTCGTCGAGCATCCGGCCCAGCAGCGGATTGCCGCACGGCAGGTAGAGGGCCCGGTGGAAGTCCCGGTTGGCGAGCGACCGGTCGGCCTTGTCGGGTGCCGAGTCGGCGCGCTCCAGGGCCTCCCGGGCCGCGTCCAGCGACGCCCCGCAGGTGATCGTGCGGCGCAGCGCCTCCGGCTCCAGCAGCAGGCGCACGTCGTAGACCTCGCGTGCCATCTCCGCGTCCACGAACCGGACGGTGGCGCCCTTGTACTGGCTCATGACCACCAGACCGGTGCCGGCGAGCGTCTTCAGCGCCTCGCGCACCGGTGTCTTCGACACCCCGA
>NZ_JBHWZJ010000119.1:0-19038 GCF_042728415.1 Streptomyces sp. NPDC060198
GCCATCGTGGTCGTGGCGCGATTGTGTTTTTTTGTTGGGCGCCCCCCGCGCGGGGGGGGCCCCCCGGTGTGGGGGTGGGCCACCCCGGATATGCCGCGTACTCATGTGGTGATCATGGTACGGCGGCGCTGGACTACGCGCTGGCCTTGCAGATGGAGGAGACGGCAGTCACGAAGCCGTTCCACCCGAGCACGACCCCGTTGCCGTGGGTCACGATTCTCGTTCCGGGTTTCACTTGGATGTTGTAGTGAACCTCCCACTGCTTCTTCCAGGGCGTGTACCAGCTGGCCTTGCCTTGAAGTTTGCCCATTTTTTTCTTGCCTGGCCGGGTTCCCCAGGTTTCCGCGTACACCGCGTTTCGGGACAGGTACCGGTTGGCGAATCCCTTGATCTGGGTCTCCACGTAGTACCCGATGTAGCGGTGGCCGTCCTTGGTCACGCCGCCACCGCGGCGGCTGGTGATGATCTGCAGGCTGTAGCCGTTGGTCTTGTGCTTTTTTCCGCACTTGGGGATCAGCCCGGTGGTGTCGGAACTGTTGCACGGGTCGGCGTTGGCGTAGTCGTAGGCATTCGCTGACCCGCCGGGAACCGGATCAGCCTGGAGGAACCGGCCGAGCTTCGGGTCGTAGAGGCGTACGCCCATGAGAGTGAGCCCGGTCAAAGTGTCGGCGGAGCGCTGCTTGGTGCCGAGCCAGGCGTAGCGGGTGCCTGCCTGGCCGGGACGCGGATTGCCGTACTCGTCGTAGTCGAGCACTGTCGGAGCCGTCGCGCCGTCCAGTGGGAGCTGGAGAGCGATGTCACTGTGCAGGTTGGCGAGTTGGAGCACCACGCCGCCGGTCTTGGTGCTCGTCGCGGTGAGATTTCCGCTCGCGGAGACGATGTTGCGGGTGACCGCGCCGGTCCCGGTGTCCTCCACCACCCATCTGGGGTTGTCGGAGTCGCTGTCGTAGTGGTTGATCCTGGATGCAGTCTGCGTCCAGGTGGTACCTGAGCCGCTTTCCGTCGTCCAGGAGCGCACGCGCAGTTCGGGGTCACGCTGCCAGGTCTGGCGCTTGCCATCGACTGTCTGCCGATAGGCAAGATCGTTGGCGTAGTAGGAAAGGGTGCCGTGGCCCGGAGCGGTGGTCGTCCGGCCGAACGCGTCGTAGACGTAGCCGGTGCCGGTGAGACGGTCGGCGCTGTCGTACGTGTGGCTGGTGGTGGTTCCTGCGGAGCTCGGGCAGTCGACGCCGGGTTCGGAGGTAGCTGTGGTCACCGCGCTGCGGGTGCTGCGTGCGCCGAAGGTGTACGTGCGGCGGGTACAGACGGTGTCCGCGGTGTCGTCGACCCCGGCCAGACGCCCGACAGCGTCGTACCGGTACTGCTGGTGCGACCATCCCGAGTGGGCCGTCACCTGGGAGTGGATGGACCTGTCTACCGAGTCGGCCAGCACCACGGTGCTGTCGGAAGCCCTGGTGTAGGTACGCGCCAGGGGTGAGCCCGTTGTGTCGATCTCCTGGGCCAGGGTGTAGCCGCCGGGCAGCTTCTCGTTGATGACGGCGCCGTCAGCGTCATAGGCGGTCTCGAACGCACCTGCGACGGAGTCGGTGGTCTTCGTGGCCAGGCCGCGGGGCTCGACCGTGTGGTCGTAGGTGTAGGTGACCGTCGAAGGAACGGAGTCGGAGACCTGCGTGACACGGTTGAGCAAGTCGTGGCGGACCTGGGTGACTCCGCCGTCCGCATCGGTGTAGGAAAGCTGGCGGCCCAGCGCGTCGAACACCTTGGTGACGGTCCCGCTGGTGGCCGAAGTGTTCTTGATGGCCTCGCCGGTGGTGGCGTCGTAGTCGGTAGTCGTCTTGGACAACGCCTCGCCGACGCCTCCGGTCATGGCGACCGAGATGGGACGGCCCGCGTCGTCATAGCTGGTTGTGGTGGTCCTGGTGACGCCCCCGGCGGTTTCGGAGACGTTGGTGGGGTTTCCCCATCGGTCGTATTCGGTGGTGGTCACCGGGAGTGCCGACGGGTTGCTGCCGCCCCCGGTGATGGCGCCACCGGGCGAGGTCCGGCAGGGCAGGTCGGCCCACTCGGGGCGTCCGGCGCAGGTACCGGTGCCGGAGGCGGACCAGTAGTCGGTCACGCGTGTGGTCGCCGAGGTCGCGGTGCTGTCGGGCGGGATCTCCTTCACCACGCGGCCCTGCTCGTCGTACTGGGTGACGGTGGTGATGGCGAGGCCCCCGGGGTCCTGGACCGTCTGGGTCGCCAGGCCGCGTGCCCAGTCGTAGACGGTCCGCGTCTCACGGGTCTCGGCATGGACGGTGGGGTGGACGCGGAGCTGTGCCCCGGTGGTGGTGCCGGTGATCTGGTCCTTGACCGTGGCAGTGCCGTCCGTCGGGCGCCCGGCGTCATAGGTGTTGACACTCCGGGCGCGGGCCACGACGGATGTGCCGGCGGAGACGAGCGTGGTGCCGCCCGAGGTGAGGTCCTGGGTCAGGTCGATCCGTGACAGAGGGCCCAGTGCCTCCAGTTCGCGTGTTCCGGTGGCGTTGTAGATGGACCGGGTCGACAGGAGGTCGGCACGCTCGGCACTCGGGAGGTCCGCGATGCCCAGGTCGGTGAGAACCTTCTGTGCCGCGCTGCTTTGGCCGAGTGCCAGGGCACGGTTGGCGGGGCTGAGCTCGCGGATCGTGTTGCCGAACCGGTCAGTGTCCGACGCGGATATGTGGCCGCCTGGCAGGGCCGCGTTGATCTGGCGTCCGGAGGCGTCCATGTACTGGATGGTCGCCCGCGCATAGGCTCCCGCACCGAGGCTGCTGCCTGTGTGCGAGGCCGGTACGGAGTCCGCCGGGAAAATCGCCGTCGCGTCGGTAGGCGCATCCAGCTGGCCCCATGTCTTGACCTCACTCGATCCCATGGCGTAGGGGGCGGAGGCGCCTGCGAGCGGGACATCGTAGACCAGGCTGGTGACTGCCTCGCCCTGCACGGTCGCGGCCGTACCGGGCTGCAGGCCGGGACGCGAAACGCTCAGCAGCATCCCCGGACCAGCGGCGGTCGAGCTTCCTGCCTGGCCGTAGGTGAAGGTCCAGGGCAACTGGCCTGGCGGGGTCAGCTCGGTGACCCGGCCAGCGCTGTCATAGGCGTACTCGGTGACCAACTGCGGGGAGATTTGCGAGTTCCACGTACGACGCAGCCGTCCGGAGGTGTCGTACGCGTACTTCTGCACGGATGTCGAGGTGGCTGCCGTCGCTCCGGGAGCGGTGGACCAAACCTGGATCTCCTTCACTCGGCCGGTGAAGTCGCCGTACGTGCCCGCAGCGGCGGTGGTGGAGGTGGCGTAGACGAACTCCAACACCCGGCAACCGCGTGTGGAGGGGGTCTGCGCACAGGTGCCGGAGGCGGCTGCCGAGGTCGGGGCGACAACCCGCTTGGGCCGCGCCTTGACCTTTCCATCGCTCGAGACCGTTTCTGAAAGGACCGTGGTGGTGGAGTTGCTGCGGCCGTCCAGACGGGCCGACGACACCTGCCAGGTCGTTGCCGCGTCGTCCAGCTTCGCGAAGTTGGTGACCGTGCCCTCGGCGTCGGTCAGGGTGAAGGAGCCCGATGTGCTCCCTTGCAGCGTGATCTTCTCGGCGCCCGGTTCAGCGATCCATGCGGTCTTGGCCGCGTTCGCGGTGAAGTGGATGGCGTCGCCTTGACTGCCGACCACGTCAACGGCGGTGTCGGAGACCCTGCTGACATAGGAGTAGTCCGAGCCGGCGGATTCGGCGACCGTGCCAGATGCCCACTCGTTACCGAATATGGCCACCTGCCCCTCCTGGTCTCCTGCGGACGGTGTCCGAGAAGTAGCCGTACGGGTGACGGACAAGCCGAAGTATGAGGCTTCCACTTCGGAGAGGGTGAAGTCACCGGTGAGCAGGTTCACCGAGCCAGGCCCGATCAACTGAGGCGCGGCACCGAGGGCGTAACGGTCGACAACGACCGTGAGAGGTTCGGTGCTACCGGAGGCGCTGTTGGCTCCCGTGAAGTCGGCCTTGACCTGCACTGCGCCGTCGGGGTTGACGGTGGCGACGGCGTTCCACACCAGCTGGCTGTTCTTGCCGTTGGTCAGCGGGACCGGCCATCCGGTGAGCGTGTCGCCCCCGGAGGTGACGTCCCCGACCGGGATCCTCTGCCAGCCGTCGGCTTCAGACCGGCGCCAGGAGAAGGACACGCTGTTGTACTTGCTCGCGTCGGCTTCGGCGACCAGCGGGAGACGGCGCGCTGTGCGCTCGCCTTCGGAGGGCTGAACGAAACCGCCGGGCCCGGTGTGGAAGGTGTACTCGATTGCCTCGGACTTGTTGTCCGCCTTGTCCACCGAGCGCACCTGCAGGGTGTGGGTGCCGTCCTTGGGCGGGGTGATGGAGAGGGCCTTGTCGGCGGTGGAACCGCCGGTGGCGACCTTGGTCCAGGTCACGCCGTCCAGCGACCACTCCAGCCAGTTGTGGTCGGAGGCGGGTGGGGTGACGGTGAAGGTGCCCGCCTGGCCCGCGCCCTTGACCCAGGAGCTCGACGGGTAGTCGGTGGAGACGATCTTCGTCGGGGCGGACGGGGCGCTGGTGTCGACGGTGACCGTCTTCCACGCCGACCAGCCGTTGTTGTAGTGCGTGCCGTCGTACGGGCTGGTGCGGAACTTGTATGTCTTGCCGTTGCTCAGTACCCCGGATGGCACAGTCACCGAGGCGATCTGCCCTGAGGGCACGTACTTCGACACGATGACGTCGCCGACCTGTGTGTTGGTGGCGTTGTCGTAGATCTGGAAGGTGCCGTTGACCTTGTCACCGTCGGAGTCGACGAAGGTGTCGCGCAGGGCGGGCGTGGTGGTGTTGACCGTGTAGGCACCGCTGTAGGAGAAATACGGCGGGCCGGCCTCCTGCTTGGTGCCAGTGCGCGGCCGGTAGTTGTAGTTCACGACCAGCTTGGGCGGGTTGGAGGCCGCGTTGGCGGAGTTGACCCGCTTCCACTGGGCCACGACGGTCTCGCTGGTGGCGCGCAGGCCCATGTGGCTGCGGGTGGCCTTGGCGGATGCCCACTCCTGCACGAGCGTGGTCGCGTCGGCGTTGATCCAGCCGTCCGGTTGCGTGGTGCACGCGGCGTTGCCGCGGGTCTCGGTGGAGGTGGCCTTCTTCGCCGTCCACGACGGCTGCGCCGTCCAGCGCGACGACGTCGAGGCCGCCCCGGTCGACCACACCTCCCACGGGTAGACCTTGCAGTCAGTGTTGTTGCCCGAGTGGAAGTTCCACAGGGACAGCTTCGCATCCAGGACCAAGGCATCCTGGATCGGAGTCGTGTTCCAGGAGATGAACGACCGCGCGGTGCGCGGGGTGCCGTCGGAGTTGGTCGTACCGGGGTTACCCAGGTCGAGTTCGGTGTCGGCGGACCAGTCGACCGTCTCGCCCTGCTGCACGTAGGTGTCGAAGACGTTGGACAGAGACGACGTCGACGGGTCGACGGTGACCGGGTACGTGGTCTCCGGGTCAGCGAGGAACTTCGCGTCCGGGGTGACGATCAGATCGACGGTGGAGCCCTTCCGCACCACCTTCATGCCGACCTTGGCCCGGTTCGTGTGCTCGCCCGACCGCTTGTCGACGGTGGCGTCCCACATCACCGGCGCGGGCATCACAGCCCGCTTCTTGTTCTTCTTGTCGGTGAACAGGACGCTGCCGTCAGCGAGTTGCTTCACCTTCAGGCCCTTGGCCTTCAGCGGCAGCGTGTACGAGTAGCCACCCGTCTCCGGACGCTGCCTGATCTCGACGAACTGCTCGAAGCCAGTACGCGTGGCCTCGACGACCACGTCCGCGCCAGGAACGGCGTTGACGTACTCCGCACGCGTGCCGTCCAGCTTCGGCTGCGGCAGGCCACCCTTCCACTGAAGCGTGATCTGCTGGTCACCCTCGCCCAGCGTTACCAGGTCCGTCGCCTTGGCCTCCTGCGCGGCGGCCAGCGACTTCGCGGGGGTGCCGGTCCCGCCGGCGAGCCGCAGGCCCTCCGGGTGGGCGACCGGTTCCACACCTGATCCGGTTTCACGGAGGTTGACATCGACGTCGGTCCATTGGCCATCACGCTCGAACCGGACGGGTCCGGCGGCGAGTTCCGTGGTGAGACTACCGTCCTTGTTGACCCAGGTGGTCGACGTCTCAGTGCGCTCGCTGAGCGCCTCCACGGGCCTGCCTGACAACCGGGCCGCGACCTTCGCCGACGCGATATCCGCCGCCGTGGTCACCGACTTTGCTTCCGAATCCTTCTCCGACACCCCAGCCGGTACCGCCGCTGCCACACCCTGCAGCAACGACACCGACATCAGCACCGCAAGCCCACCCGCGATCCAGCGCAGACTTCGGCTACGGTCACGCCAAATCCACCCCGTCTCCCCAGGAGGAGGGGCCATATCCACAGGTCTCACGAATCCATCCCCGTCTACTCGTCACGTAAAGAAACAGTGATCGATTCGCAAAGTAACCCGGAGCACAACACCACCAAGATCAGCTAATGCAGCCATAAGCGGACACCACTTCCTGCGCCCCGACCTATGACCTTGATCACATGAAGTGACGTCATCGGTACCTACCGCTCAACATCCCCGGGGCTGCTGCAGGCTTGGCGTGGTACTGCGTTTACCAGCGCCGGGACAGAAAAGGCGCCGCGGCCACTACGAACGGTGCCAGGTCGCGCCCGTGCAGCGTTGTGGCACAGTGGAGTTCACGACTCCGCGACTGACCCGTATCGGCAGGGCTCACACTCGCGCAGAGACCACTCCTGCGACCGAAAACGGCGTCGGCACCGCCCCGAGGAAACTCGACAGCGCTTGGCGCGAAGGCGGCCCTCGGAGCGAAGCGAGGCATTCCGGATCACTAAGCCACTTGGCGGGGCCCCGGCGCCCCACATGGTACCCACTGGTCAGGCCAGGTCGGCAGGTGCGACTGGACTCGACAACGCCACTTCCGACAACCGACTTGCCTAGTGAAGGGTCTGGTTGCCGCCGTGGACGTAGCCGAGCGGCACCGGTCCTATGCGGCGCAGCTGGAGCGCGTACTGAACCTGAATGGGTGATGTCGGGGAACGGCATGTGTGGTGGTGCCCCGAGCTGTTCCGTGGATGGCGGCTGCGCCAAGATGGGCGTATGAGCGAGAGCGAAGCGGATCTGCTGGCGTTGCTGCGCGAGCTCGATGATCCGGGGTGGCTGGAGCGTCCGCAGCACTATGACCGTGGCGAGGCCGCAATGCACTTCGGTGTTCTGGTGGCCCGGCTTGAAGTGACTTCGCAGCTTGCTGCACGGCCGAGCAGGACACCCAAGAATCCTTCGTGAGGGGCCACCGACGGGGTAGGTGGCCCATTTCGTTGCCGGTGGCCGCAGTTGGGCAGGCCGGGGGCCCTGCTCGGCCGGGGGTCGGCAGCACGTCGAGACGCTCGATCGCGTCCGTGATGACGTCTGTCCAGGGCCAGTGGCGTGTGAATCTCAGGTGCCGGCGGCGGGCAGTTGTGACGATCTGGGCGGCGGCGGAGAAGAGGCGGAGCCGCAGTCGGCGCGGCTCCCATCTGTAGGCGTCGCCGGTCAGAGCGAGCATGGGCACCCACGCCAGCAGGTCCAGGGCGATCTGGACGATCTCCAGCCAGATCCGGTTCTGCGCCGTCTTGTGCAGGGGCAGGTTACGCAGGCCTGTGGTCCGGGCGGCGCGGATGCGGTCTTCGGCGCGTGCGCGTTGGCGGTGCCGTAGTTCGAGTGCGGCAATGGGGCTGTTGGCGGTGTTCGTGGCGAACGCGGTGAGCCGCAGTCCGTCGGTGTCGGTGAACCGCAACTGGGCGCCGGGGTGCGGGCGTTCTTTGCGGACGACCAGTCGCATTCCTGGCGGCCAGCCCTTGAGGGTGTCGCCGTCGAGTTCGGCGACCCATGCTCCGTGCCGGATTTCGCCGTCGGGTTCGACGGCTGGTGTCCAGGTGGTGGGCGGGACGGTGAGGACGGCCTGGTGGATGTGGTCGGTGATGGTCATGCCGACCGAGTGCGACAGCCACCTGGCCGCGGACGGTGCACGATCCGGGGAAGATCCTGCTGGACGTGGCCCTCGCGGTCGCGCTCGGTGGGGACTGTCTGGCGGACGCGGGCACCGGCGAGTTTCCAGACGTGTTCGCGGGCTTGGGCCCGTGCGGTTCGGATCGCGTCCAGTGCTGCTGGCCCGGCAGCGGCGAGGGCATCGATGAGGTGGGAGATGGTGGGATCAGGCGACCGCCACCCCTCCGGGGCGGCCGAGGATCACTGCTGCACCGCAGCGCGGGGCCAGAACTCCGAGGCGTTAGTGGCAGCCACCCCCTGACGGCCTTCGTCGACCACGGGAGAAGCGGGACCGGGGAACCCGTGGCCGCCATCCTGCGGCCCGGGAACGCGGGCTCCAACACCGCTGCCGACCACATCACCACCGCCCGGCTCGCCCTCGCCCAGCTCCCGAGGAAGTACCGGCGCGGACGCCGGAGACTGCCCCGCACCGACTCCGCCGGCGGCACCCACGAGTTCACCGCCGCATTCCTGCCTCGGCCGAGCTTGAAACCCTTCAAGCCCAGTTTCGACGCCTCCCTGTAGACCCAGCTCGTGGACATATTGAGCATCATGGCGACTTCGGAAGTATCCATAAGGACAGGTTCTGCGAGCTGGACCCTGCGCGGCGGGCTGATTTCGATGGGGTGATCGTTGGACTGCGGCTGCATGGGCAAGGCGGCTCCTTGAGGCTGGCAAGGCTGAGGACGGCGTTCGGTGGACCCCAGCCCAGGCCGGATCGGAGGGTTCTGCACCCGCCCGGTGCCGCTACAAAGAGTGACCGGATGGGCAACGGTCATGTTCGCGGAAACTGTCGACTTTGCCGCGCAGCGATTTGCTGATACTCGCCCCGCGTCGCCTTCGAGCCCTTGAGGTGACATAGGAGATGTGGGATCGCCGACAGGCCCTCGGGGCGGCGGTGACTGCGTTCGCCCAGGGGAGAGCACGGCGAAGGCTTACGGGGAAGTCTCCGAGAGGTCGAAGCCCTCTGCTCTTCCCTGACGAGGTGTCAGCTAAGGCGGCAAGTGGTCAGCGTGAGTCCTGAAAAACCTGGGGAATGCTGCCCGAACATGCGAATCGTTGTAGGGTAGGCGGACAGCACTTGACCTGCAAAAACGCAGGCAGGGAGCCTAAGTTCAGGAGTTCGTCGATGATCCGCACCATGTTCAAGTCCAAGATCCACCGCGCCACCGTGACCCAGGCCGACCTGCACTACGTGGGGTCGGTCACGATCGACGCCGAGCTGATGGAAGCCGCCGATCTGCTCCCCGGTGAGCTGGTGCACATCGTGGACATCACCAACGGTGCCCGCCTGGAGACCTACGTCATCGAGGGCGAGCGGGGTTCCGGCGTGATCGGGATCAATGGCGCCGCCGCGCATCTCGTCCACCCCGGAGACCTGGTCATTCTGATCAGTTACGCGCAGGTCGACGACGCGGAGGCGCGCACGCTCGTCCCGAGCGTGGTGCACGTGGACGCGGACAACCGGATTGTCGCGCTGGGGACCGACTCCTCCGCGCCGGTACCGGGGACGCCCACCGAGCGCAGCCCGTACGCGGTTCCGTCGGCCCGCTGACCGGGCACCCGACGACGGTACGCGGCAAGAGCGCGGCCGTCCGGAACGGACATACGGGTGGCCGCGCGCCGGGCCGCGGGCGGAACCGGCGGCCGGCTCGGAGGCCGGGCGAACGAGTGGTCCGAAGGCTCGGAGGGCGCGCGGTCCCGGCGTGTGAGGTGTGGTCCCGGCAGGCGCGGGCAGCCGCAGCGGGAGACGGTGGGGAAGAGCCCCACTCGTACCGTTCGCACCATGGGAGCGTCGCGATGACCCAGCCGTACCCCGAACCCGTCCATCCGTCGCCCGTGCCGAGCCCGCCGCCGGTGCCCGGGCCGCCGACCCCCGTGCCGACTCCGCCGCCGGTGCCGCCGGTGCCCGGGCCCGTACCGCCCGGCCCTGCTCCCGACCCGATTCCGCAGCCGCCGGCCCCGGGCCCCGAGCCGGTGCCGGACCCCGAGCCGTCCCCGCAGCCCGCAGGCTGATCCGGGGCGTCGGGCCCGTCCGGCGCGTGCCGGGCGGGCCCGCCCGCGGCGGGACTCACGTGAGGGTCCACGGTCATGCGGAAGCGCCGTCCGTTCCGAGCGCGCCGTCCGTGCCGCGCACGCCGTTGACTCCACCGAGTGCCACCAGTGCGTCGGCGTGTCCGAGCCCGCTCTCCGCCGCGATCGATTCCAGCGTCTGGGCGTCGCGCACCGGTGCGAAACGCACCCCGCCGCCCGCCGTCGTCCGGAAGCCGTACACGGCCGGCCGCGGCAGGCTGTTGTACGCCCACGGGGACGAGAAGTAGTACGCCCCCGTGTCGTAGAGCACCACGAAGTCGCCCTCGCGCAGTTCCGGGAGTTCCTGGCCGTACGCGACCACGTCCCCGGCGAAGCAGCAGGGGCCCGCGATGTCCTGCGCGAGTGCGGGCCCGTCCTTGGGCAGGCCGTCCGGCCCGAAGGCCCCCACCCGCAGAGGCCAGGCCCCGGGCATCAGGACGGTACGGGTCGCGGTCTGAGCGCCCGCGTGGGTCACGGCGATCCGCCGCCCGCCCGCGTCCTTGGTGTACTCCACCAGCGCCCCGATGAACCCGTTCTTCGCGAGCAACGACCGGCCGAATTCCGTCACCAGTGCGTACCGCCCGTCGAACAGGTCCGGAACGGCTTTGCGCAGCGCGCCCACGTAGTCGCCCTGGGTGGGCCGCACCTCGTCGTCCGTGAAGTTCACCGGCAGCCCGCCGCCGATGTCCAGGCTGGTGACCCGGCGCTCGCCGAGGTGCGCGTTGATCTCCTCGGCCAGCCGGTACGTCTCCGCGACACCGGCCGCGAGCAGGTCCGGCGGACAGCCCTGGGAGCCCACGTGCACGTGCAGCCGGGTCAGCCAGGGGCGTTCGGCGAAAGCGCGCACCACCGCTGTACGGGCCCCGGGGTCCCGCAGCCCGACGCCGAATTTCGAGGTGGCGGTGGCCGTGCTCATGGCCCCGATCGCACCGGCTCCGACCTGTGGGTTCACCCGTAGCCCGATGACCGAGGGCGAAGTGGACCAGCGAAGGGCGTCGATGCGGCGCAGTTCGTCGAGGCTGTCGGCGTTGACCGCGACCCCCAGGGCAAGTGCCAGCCGGATCTCCTCGCGGGTCTTGGCGGGGGAGTCCAGGACGATCGTCGAGGGTGCGAAACCGGCGTCCACGGCCAGCCGCAGTTCCCCGGGGCTCGCCACCTCGCACCCCATTCCGTACGAGGCGAGCAGGCGCAGCACCGGGACGAGAGGGGACGCCTTCGCCGCGAAGGTGTGCAGGACCTGCGGGGCGCCGGCGAACGCTTCCTGCAGGTCCTCGACCGAGTCCCGTACCCCCTGTGTATCGATGAATCCGACGACGGGCTGAGACTCTCCGAGCAGGCCGTCGTCGACCGCACGCCGCACGGCATGGGCGAACTTCGGGGTGGTGGTCGGTGCGCCGGTGGCGGAGAACGTGTGGGTCATAGGGTGAGAATCGCCGACCGGGCGGCCCCGGTCTTTGTCGGCGGGGCCAATTCTGGAGGTGAAAATCGTTCTGGCGCGCAATCACCGGGCAGGTGCATGTGAAAGGCGCAAAAGGTGCGAAAGGAATGGAATGGAAGGCGGAGATGAAGAGGGGCGGTCTCAGAAGCCGGCGGTGAGTCGGACCGCGACCGTCAGCAGGAGCCGGGTGTCCGGGTCGTCCACGTCCACCCCGTGGCGTTCCCTCACCCTCCGCAACCGGTAGCGGAGGGTGTTGGCGTGCAGCCCCAGGCGGCGTGAGGCGGCCGGGACGTCACCCGCCGCGTCCAGATAGGCGGCGAGGGACCGGACCAGCTCGCCGCCGGCCGAGAGGTCGGCGCGCACCAGGTCGTGCACCGGGCCTGTGCCCGCTTCCCACAGCGGCCGGACCGCGTCGAGCATGCGTCGTACGTCGACCACCGGTCCCAACCCGGCGGCGCCTGCCCATCGCGCCCGTGTTCGGTCGTCTCCCGGCCCGGCGTCCGGTGAGGCGTGCCTCTCGCGCAGCACCCGTACGACGAGGGAAGCCTCCTCGCAGGAGGCCGGGGTGCCGAGGACGGAATCCGCCACCCTTCCCGCGCCCACGAGCACCGGCGCACCACCGGGCAGCGAGGAGGCGAGGGTGGCCAGTTCCCGGGCCAGCCCCAGGGCCTCTCGGTCCTTCCCCGAGTGGTCCTTCCCCGAGCGGGTTTCCCCCGAGTGGTCCTTCCTCGAGTGGCCCTTCCCCGAGTGGGTTTCCCCCGAGTGGTTTTTCCGGGAGCCGACCGGCAGCAGGGCCAGCAACCGGTCTCGCTCCCGGAGAACCTGCACGTCGGGGCGGTACGAAGTGGCGTGCAGGGCCAGCACGCCGAGCGTCCGGTCCAACGGGGGAGTCACCGGCGCCGATGCCGATTCGGCCGCCACCGCCACCACCGCACACGGCGTTCCGGGCGCCAGCCCGAGCGACCAGGCGTGGGTCCTGAGATCCCCCTCGCCCCGTAGGAGTCCGCGCAGCGCGTGATCGCGCCGCCGCACCTCGCCGCTCTCCCGTAGCCGGTGGCGTACCAGGTGGGGTGCGGCCGTGGCGGCGGCGGACAGCAGGGCGTGGGACGCGCCCGGCAGCAGGGGGCTGCCGTCCGCCGCCACCCAGATCGAGCCGAGGACCTCGGGCCCGCTGCGCACCGCGACGACGAGGCGCTCGGGACTGTCTCCCTCGGCGGGGCGGTGGATCACCTCGCGCGAGGTCCAGAGCGTGCGCAACAGACCGCTGCGGCGCATCTCGGCCACCCGCCAATCCGGCACCCGGCCGCCGAGGATCGTGGAGCGGCGGACCCCGTCCGCCTCGGGCCGGGTGGCGGAGTGGGCCAGCACCCGGAACCGGTTGTCCTCGATGGTGATCGCTCCGCCGGTCGCGGCGGCGATCACCGAGGCGAGCGCGCTCAGCCCACCGGGCGCGGGGTCTTTGGAGAGCGGGTCCTGAGCGGTGCTGCCCGCCGCCCCGAAAGCGAGGGCCGAGCGCAGCAGCGTCGCCGTGTCCGTCCAGTCCGCCCAGGCGGCGTGCGCCAGCACGGCGATCTTGTCGTCCCGCGCGCTGTCCAGGACCTCCTGCGCGGGCCCGGCGTCTCCGGATTCGCGCAGCACCACGGCACACGCCCCCTGCCGTGCGGCCCGGCGCACGGCGGTCACGGCCTCCGGAGAAGCGGCGTCCGCACCCACGGCGAGCAGCAGCAGCCCTTGGGCCGAGCCCGGTTCGCCGTTCTCCGCGAACGCGGCGCCCCGGACGGGAACGTCCTGTCCGACGGGGGCGAGCAGCAGCCGCAGGGTGCCGCTGTCGTCGAACGCCAGGACGTCCCGCAGCGTGACGGCGGGCAAGGGCGCCGGCTCGGGAACGGACCGGGGCCGGGAGGGTCCGGGCGAAGGGGCGGGGTCAGTGGCCATGGCACCGAGAATAGGAGGCGTCACCAGCCCGCCCGGACGGAGTCCCCCGCCCCGCGGCAGGAACCTACCGCCCGGTACCGCCCAGGATCGGGCGCGGGCTCACCGGTGCGGGTCCCAGTGTGGTCGAGCCGGGGGCCGACCGGTGACCGAGGCCGGTCCGGTACGCGTCCAGGGCCGCCTCCGTACGCCCCGTCCGGCGCAGCAGGTCGCCGAGCAGTCGGCAGACGTCCGCCAGGTCCCCGGCCGCCCCGGCGCGCTCCAGCAGGGCCAGCGCCTTGACGTAGTGCTCCTCGGCGGTGTCCGTCTCCCCGTCCTCCTCGTGGATCAGCCCGAGGAGCCGGTGCGCTCCCGCCGCGTGCACGGCGCCCCGGTCGGGCTGGAGTTCGCCCAGCAGCCGGTGCAGCAGGTCCTCCGCCTGGCGTGCCTTGCCCTGGCGGCGCAGCACGTCGGCGAGCTCCACCTCGACCTGGGCCGTGTAGAGGGCGGCCCGCTTGGAGGCCAGCATGTCCCGGGCGGCGAGCAGTTCGGTCTCGGCCCCGGAGAGGTCGCCGTCCTGAGCCCGTACGTAGCCGCGCATCCAGTGGCAGTGCGCCATCTCCGTGCGGATCTGGAGCTGCTGGTAGATCTCCGCCGCCCGGGCCAGCGAGGCGTCGGCCTCGTCGGTGCGGCCGGCGGCGATGAGGGACCGGGCCACACTGCGGTGCATGCCCGCCACCAGCTCGGGATCGTCGACCCGGGGTGCGAGGGCGAGCGCCAGCTCGCCGGCCTGCGCGGCCCGGGCGTGGGCACCCATGTCCATGTAGGGCGCGATCGACGCCGTGTACAGGAGGAGCAGCGCGCCGGGGTCGGGGAGTCCGGACGCGTTCAGTTCGTCGATCGTGCTCTCCAGCAGATAGCAGGCGTACCGGAGTTCGCCCGCCAGCAGGTGTACGACGGCCCGGCCGCGGACGGCCCGCGCCCGCTGCGAGAGCGGGGCGTCCGCGAGCAGGCGCTCGACCGCCTCGAAGTGCTGCCGCGCCGTGCGGAGATCGCCGGTCTCCAGGGCGCATTCGCCGAGCCCCAACGCCGCCGACGCGCTCTCCTGGTCGAGCCCGAGCCGGTCGGCCTCGGCGAGCAGCTCGGCGAAGTCGGCCACCGCGTCCTCCGCGGCGCTGGTCGCCAGGGTGCGCTGGGCTTCGACCAGACGCAGCCGCAGTTCGGTCGCGAGGTGGGCCGGGCGCCCGGTGGCCACTTCCTCGTAACTCACACCGAGCCGTTCGGCGAGGTGACGCACAGCCGTCTCGGACGGCCGGACGCGCCCTGCTTCCAGGGTGGATATGTAGGCGGGGGTGTACGAGGGTTCGGCGAGCTCGCGCTGGGTGAGACCGCGCTCCGCGCGCAGCCGGTGGACGCGCCGGCCGATCGTGGCGGGGTCGTCCACCGGTCCGCGTTCCGTCCGACGCCCGGTCGGGCTCTTCTCCGCCACGTGGCCCCTCATTTCGCCTCGTCACACCCCGACCGCGACCGGCACGGGAGATGAGTATCGACCAGATCGTCCCGGGCCGTGTGCGAGGGGTGGGTACTCGGGGCAATTGCCCGCTGAAGACATGGTGTGTCACTGCGCTGCGGAGGACGGACGGAACGGGTCAGGCGATGAGCGGGACCACGGCCTCCGGGGTCAGCAGACGGAAGGTGAAGGCCTGTTGGAAGTACAGGTGCACGGCGGTGGCGTCGTGGCTCTGGTAGCCGATGGACAGGTCCTGGGCCAGCCGCAGTTCGAAGTCCCCGCCGCGCGTGGACAGCAGTACCCCGCCCCTGATCGCGGGCGCCCACAGGATCGGGTCGTCCAGCTGGCGGCCGATGTGGGTGGCCACCGGGTAGCCGTGGTCGGAGGTCTCCGTCGCCTCGGTGAAGGCGTCGGCGCCGAGCAGCAGGCGGTAGGGGCCGTCGACTCCGGCGAGCCGCAGCCGGGTCAGCGCCTGGCTGACGGCCGCGGGATAGTCGCGGGCGTCGGCGGGCAGCGGGAGCGGATCGTGCGAGGATCCGTCCCGCAGACCGGCGATGCCGGCCGCCGGGTACCCGTCGATGATCGCCATGTCCTCGGCGAACGCACAGGTGCGCGCGGCGTCCTTGACGGGCTGCCAGTCGCTGTCGTCGGAACCGCGCTCCACGTCGTCCACGGCCTGCCGGGTCACACTGAAGGGCACCCGCCACTCGATCACCGGCATCGACGTGCGGGCCCGTGCCAGTACGTCCGGGGCGGGCGGGTCGATGGGCCGCAGATGGCCGTCGCCGACCGCCGCGAGGGCGGGGCCCTCCGGATCCGTGACGTCGACGACCCTGCGGCCCGCGACATGGCGGGTGAAGGTCCGCCGCGCCTCCTCCTCGATCTGCTGCCAGGCGGCTTCGGTGACGGGAGCGAGTTCTCGGTGCAGATTGTTCATCACTGGGCGCTTTCTTGCAGGCTGCCGATGCGCAGCGAACCGTCGCCCGGAAGGGCGGGGAGGCCGGAACCGTCGGGGAGCGCCGCCGCGGACAGAACCGGCGGGGCGGCCGTCTCCGGCAGCGGCCTGGCATCCGGTTCGGCGGGAGGCGGGGGCGGGGCGTCGAGGAAATCGGCGCAGGGGGCGTAGAAGAGCGTGCCGGTGACCGCCGTGGAGAAGTCCAGGATGCGGTCATGGGTGCCGGGCGGGTCGCCGAGGAACATGTTGCGGAGCATCCGCTCCGTGACGCCGGGGTCGGCCGCGTACCCGATGAAGTACGTACCGAACTCGCCCCGTCCGAAGCTGCCGAACGGCATGTTGGCGCGGAGGATGTCCCGCTCGGTGCCGTCCGGGTCGGTGACGGTGTTGAGGGCCACGTGCGAGTCGGCCGGCTGCACGCCCTCGGGTAGTTCGACGTCGTCGGCCTTGGTTCGGCCGATGACCCGCTCCTGCTCCTCGGTGCTCAGCGCCTTCCAGGCGGCCATGTCGTGCAGGTACTTCTGCACGACGACGTAGGAGCCGCTGGCGAAGGCGGGGTCCTCGTCACCCACCAGCGCGGCCGCCCGGGCCTCGTCGCCCACCGGGTTCTCCGTACCGTCGACGAATCCCAGCAGGTCACGGTGGTCGAGATAGCGGAACCCCTGCGTCTCGTCCACGATCCGCACCGACCCGCCGAGCCGGTCGAGCAACTGCGCGGCCCACTCGTGGCAGACGTCCGCCCGCTCGGCCCTGATGTGCAGCAGCAGGTCGCCGGGGGTGGCCGGGGCGGTGTGGCGCGGTCCGCGCAGTTCCTGGAACGGGTGCAGCAGCGCCGGCCGCCCGCCGCCGAAGAGCCGGTCCCAGGCCTGGGAGCCGAAGCCCAGCACGCAGGAGAGCCCGGCGTCGGGGAAGCGGAAGCCGAGGGAGCGCGCGATCGACGCGACCTCCGGCAGCACGGACCGTACGGTCTCCTCACCACCGGGCTCGACCGTGCCGACGAGGATCAGCGCCGCCTCGGTGAGCGGAGCCACCACGGGCTGCACGTCGACGGGGTCCGGAACGGCATCGGGCATCGGGCGCACTCCAGTGGTAGCGGCGGGGACACGACTACTGCCACTCACCCACGGGCGCGGCCGGGACGCACCCGGGCACGGCCCGTCCGGGCGGGGCGCGAGTTCCCTCGCGGTCCGTACGCCGGTACGTGTGCGCAAAGTGGGGGTGGGCCCCGCGAGGCTGGGGGCCGTCTCGCGCAGGTCGGCATGGCCGGAGAGCGGCCGGGCGAACACCGCCTGCGCGATGCCTGAGACGGGAACGCCCAGGTCGAGGGCGATCCGCACGGGCCTTGCACGGACGAGGGAGTGCCGCCCATGGGCGGGGTGTTTCCTCCGACATCGACAAGCCTGCCGTCCGACGGGGCGGGGCGGCAGGTGCCCTTTCACGAGGAGAGGACGCGCGCTCACCGGGGCGTCACGTCTCTGGCCACCCTGGCGCACGGTGGCTCGAACCGCGCGGGTCATCTGCGGGCACGGTGGCTACGAATCAAGGGTGAGGAGTCCGCTCCGCCACGCTCGGCTGTTGACCATGGAGGTGAATGTGAGGGGCAGGTGGCTTCGGACGGATGCGCCGAGCGCCCGGGTGCATGAGGGTCGAGCGGAGTCGAGGAGTTGCCGTGGATCTTGATGGTGAGGCGGGACCGGGCGGGCGCCCGGGTGCGGACGGTGGCCGTTCGGAGGAGCAGGCGCGGCTGGACGGCCTGCTCACGCGTGTGGCCGCCGGGGACGAGAAGGCGTTCGTCGAGGTGTACGACGCCTTGGCGAAGCCGGTGATGGGGCTGGTCTGCCGGGTGCTGAGGGACGAGGCACAGGCGGAGGAGGTGACCCAGGAGGTGATGGTGGAGGTGTGGCGCACCGCGTACCGTTTCCGTCCCGAACGGGGAGCTGCCCGCGGCTGGGTGCTGACCCTCGCGCACCGGCGGGCCGTGGACCGGGTGCGGTCCGTCTCGGCGGCGAGAGCCCGCGAGATGAGGGTCGCCGTCCGGGACCAGGACCCGCCGTTCGACGCGGTCGCCGAGGAGGTCGAAACACGGGAGGAACACCGGGTGCTCTTCCGCTGTCTCGGCGAGCTCGCCGGCCAGCTGCGTCTGCCGCTGGTGCTCGCCTACTACGAGGGCCTGACGTACGCCGAGGTCGCGGACTCCCTGGCGTCCCCCCACGGAACGATCAAGTCACGGATGCGCCACGGCCTGCACTGCCTGCGCGAGTGTCTGGGAACAAGATCATGACTACGAGCCCCGCTGACGATCCGCACCTCGATGTGGGTGCGTACGTACTGCACGCCCTGCCGCCCGACGAGGAGGCCGCCTTCGAGAACCATCTGGCCGGCTGCCCGGCCTGCCGACGGGAGGTCGACGAGCTGGCCGCCACGGTGGGTCTGCTGGGCGAGGCCGTCGAGGCCCGTGCACCGTCGCCGCGGATGCGCCGCCGCGTGCTCCAGCAGATCTCCGGCACGCAGCAGGACCGGCCCGCTCCTGTCGCGGTGGTGCATCGCTACCGGCGCCGTCTGCGGGCGATGGCCGTATCGCTCGCGGCGTCGGTCGTGGCGGCGGCAGTGCTGGGCGGCGTCGCCTGGAGGCAGGGCTCGGAAGCCGATACGGCCCGCGCGGAGGCCGATGCCGCCCGCGAACAGGTGGCGGAGGCCCAAGGCGGTGCAGAGGTCCTCGCCGGTGTCGTCGCGGCTCCCGATGCCACGATCCGAGCCGAGCAACTCCCGCAGGGGGCGACGGCCAGTGTGATCACTTCGCGGTCGCGGAACCGGGCCGCGTTCGTCGCGTCCGGCCTGCGCCCCCTCACCGACGGCCGGGTCTACGAACTCTGGTACGCCGACGGCGAGCGGTTCCGGCCGGCCGGACTGCTGTCCGGCGACGGAGGCAGCCAGGCGCACGTCCTGCAGGGTCCCCTCAAGGGCGCCACGGCCGTGGGGATCACCGTGGAGCCCGCCGGTGGATCGCGGCAACCGACCACGCCTCCCATCGGCCTCGTCGGCCTTTCCTCCTGACAGGCCGCGGGCCGCTCGCCGCCGCCCCCCAGATGTGG
>NZ_JBHWZJ010000120.1:0-18952 GCF_042728415.1 Streptomyces sp. NPDC060198
ACAGGACGAGTGCCGCGACGGTGACGGCTCCCGAGTCGGCGCCCAGCAGCACGAGCGGACGGACGACACCCTCCGGGCCCGGGGAGGCGCCCTCGACGGCCTCCGCGAGCAGGCCGTCGAGGCGGCGCAGCGTGCCCGCGGGGTCGGCGGGGCCGGTGACGGGAGCGTCGACGACACGGACACGGTAGGCGTCGGCGGCAAGCCGACTTCCGAGCCGGGCATACGTCGCCCGGGACTCACCCCTGCCGGGCACGACGACGACGGTGCCGCGCGTGCGAAGGCCCTCCGGCCCGAAGTAGTCGGTGTACTCGGTCATACGAGGCTCCTGCGGGTGGCGGTGCGTACGTTCAGCGGGTGCGGGTGCGGGTGCGGGTGCGGGAAGGCGGGCGCGGTCGGCCCGACCGGCGCGGGTGCGTCGTACATCAGCCGGCTGCGGCTTCGCGTGCGGCGGTGTGGCGGTTGGCGGGGACGGGCAGGCCGAGGTTGCCGCGCAGGGTGTCCGCCTCGTACTCGGTGCGGAACAGGCCCCGCTTCTGAAGGAGCGGCACCACGCCGTCCACGAAGCGGTCGAGGTCGTCGTTGTTGCGGAAGGCCAGGTTGATGCCGTCCAGGGTGCCCGCGTCGAACCACGTCTCGATGGTGTCGGCGACGGTCTCGGGCGCACCGACGAAGGGGGAGCGCCGGAACGCGTTCACCGACTCGGCGACCTGGCGCAGCGACAGGTTCTCGGCCTTCGCCCGCTCGATGATCTGCGCGGCGCCGGTCCGGCCGCCCTTCTCGGCCAGATGCGCGACGTCCGGGAACGGCGCGTCCAGGTCGTGCCCGCCGAAGTCGTACGCGCCGAAGGAGCGGCCGAGGAGCGCGAGGTTGCTCGCGAAGTCGTTGTCCTCCTCGAAGATGTCCCGCTCCCGGCGTCTGGCCGCCTCGTCGGTCGCACCGACGATCGGACTGCCGTGGATGAAGATCTTGATGTGGTCGGGGTCGCGCCCGTAGGAGGCCGTGCGCTCCTTGATGTCCGCGTAGTACTCCCGCGCCTGCTCCAGCGTGCCGCCGGGCGCGTAGATGCCCTCCGCGACGCGCGCGGCGAGGTCGCGGCCCTCGGGGGACACCCCGGCCTGGAAGATGACCGGCTGCCCCTGCGACGAGCGCGAGAGGTTGAGCGGCCCGGCGACCTTGAAGTGTTCCCCGACGTGCTCCAGGGCGTGGAGCCGGGACGGGTCGAGGAAGACGCCGCGCTCCACGTCCGCCGGGAAGGCGTCGTCCTCGTAGGAGTCCCACAGGCCACGGGCGACCTGCACGAACTCCAGGGCGCGGCCGTAGCGGGTGGCGTAGTCGAGGTGTTCGTCCAGCCCGTAGTTCCGCGACGTGCCGGTGTCGAAGCTGGTCACCACGTTCCAGCCGGCCCGTCCGCCGCTGATGTGGTCGAGGGAGGCGAAGCGCCGGGCCAGGTTGAACGGCGAGTTGTACGTGGAACTCGCCGTGCCGACCAGGCCGATGTGCTTGGTGTGGGTGGCGACCGCCGACAGCAGCGTGAGCGGCTCCAGCCGGTTCAGGTAGTGCGAGGGGTAGGTGGCGTTGATGAACTGGCTGTCGACGACGAACAGGGCGTCGAAAAGGGCGTGTTCGGCGGCTTGGGCCTGCTGGATGTAGTAGTTGACGTCGATGCTGGCGTTCTTGGCGACGCCCGGGTCCTTCCAGAGACCGTGCTGGCCGGGGCCGCCGACGCCGTACGGATGGAGGGCGAGGTGGAGCCTGCGGGACATGGGTGTTCCTCTCGGTGGTCGGGAAAACGTTCGGTGTCGTCGGATGCGTCGGTCAGCCGCCCAGTCGGGCGCGCAGGGCCTCGCGCTCGCCGCGGTCGGCGGTGCGCGAGTGCAGCGTGGGCGCGGAGCCGACGAGCAGCCGGGTGTAGGGGTGCCGGGGCCGGCCGATGACCTCGCGGGCCGTGCCGACCTCGACGAGCTCACCCCTGTAGAGCACGGCGATGCGGTCGGCGGTGCCCGCGACGGAGCCGAGGTCGTGGGAGATGAAGACGAGGGACGTCCCGCCGGTGCGGAGTTCCTTGAGGATCTCCAGCACCTGCACGCGGTTGGCCGAGTCCAGGGCGCTGACCGGCTCGTCGAGGATGACCAGGGCCGGTTCGGTGATCAGCGCGCGGGCGACGGCGACCCGCTGGCGCTGGCCGCCGGAGAGTTCCCCGGGCAGTCGCCGGAGCAGCTCCGCCGAAAGGTGCACCCGGTCGAGGAACGCGCGTGCCCTGTCCGCCGCCTCCGCGCGCGCCACGCCCTGGATGAGCAGGGGCTCGGTCAGCGAGGCCTCGACGGTGAGGTCGGGGTCCAGACTGCGCAGGGGGTCCTGGAAGACGTACTGGACGACGCCACGCCGGCGCAGCGAGCGCCACTGGCGGGCACGGAACGAGGCCAGGTCCTCACCGCCGACCAGGATCGAGCCCGACGATGCGCGCACCAGGCCGAGTACGGCGCGGGCGAGGGTGGACTTCCCCGATCCGGTCTCGCCGATGAGGCCGACGGTCTCGCCGGGCGCGACGCTCAACGACACCCCGTGCAGGGCGCTCCGGCCCCGCCTGCCCCTTCCGTAGCGGACCTCCAGGTCCCTGATGTCGAGGACCGGGGCGGCGGGGCTCTTCGCGAGGGCGTCCGTCTGCGCCCCGGGTGCCGTGGTGGTCATGACGCCTCCTTCGGGTCGAGGAACTTGTCGAGGCCGTAACTCTCGTGCTCGGCGATGAGGAGCCGGGTGTACTCGTGCCGCGGTGCGTGCAGGACCTCCCGTGTCGGGCCCTGCTCCACCACGGTGCCCTGCCGCATCACGAGGACCTCGTCGCACAACTGGGCGACGACGGCCAGGTCGTGGGAGACCACCACGAGGGCGAGCCCGGTACGTTCGCGCAGTTCGGCGAGGAGGTCGAGGATCTCCGCCTGGACGGTGACGTCCAGCGCCGTCGTGGCCTCGTCCGCGATGAGGGCCCGCGGCTCCACCGCGATTGCCGCGGCGATCAGCACGCGCTGGAGCATGCCGCCCGACAGCTCGTAGGTGTACTGGCCGTAGACCAGTTCCGGGTCCCGCAGCCGTACCGCGCGAAGGAGATCGAGGGCACGCCGCCGGGCCTCCCGGCGCCTCACCCCCGTCTTCACCCGGATGACCTCGGCGATCTGGGCGCCCACCCGGATCGACGGGTTGAGGTAGGAGGCCGGGTCCTGGAAGACGGCGCCGACCGTGGTGCCGCGCAGGGCCGTCCACCGGCGGGGTGTCAGGGTCGCGATGTCGGTGCCGTCGATCCCGATCGAGCCGCCGGAGACCTCGAAGTGCGGGGGAAGGATGCCGAGTACCGCGCGGCAGGTGAGGGTCTTGCCGCTGCCGGACTCGCCGACGATCCCGACCGACTTGCCCGCGGTGAGCTCGAAGCTCACCCCGTGGACGATCTCCCGGCCCGTGACGCCGTCCCCGATGCGCACGTCGCGGACGGCGATCACGGGCGCGGTCCGCGACGGTGGAGCGGACGCGGCGGCGGCTTCGGACTCCCGGACGTCGTCGCGGGGGTCGGTCGGGATCGCGTCGTCGGAAAGCGCGTGGCCGGCAGCGGCCTTGTCGTTGCCCGGAAGGGTGTGCTGGGACAGAGCGCTCATCGGGAACCTCCCACGGGGACGGCGGACGAGCCGGTGCGGCGGGACCTGGCCGCCCGGCCGGCGACCAGCGCCCGGCCCGCCTCGCCGGACACGTCACGGATGGCGTCGGCGAGCAGATTGCAGGCCCAGACCGTGACCATGATCAGCAGGGCGGGGGCCGCCGGGGCCCACGGCTGGTGGCTGAGGTAGTTCAGGTCCGAGGCGAGCAGACCGCCCCAGGTGGGAGCGGGCGGCTGCACTCCGATGCCGAGGAAGGTCAGGCTGGAGACGATGACGAAGCCGACGCCGACGGTCTGGGCGAGCGCCACGGCGATCGGCGGGAGCACCTTGGCCCAGACGTGGCGGCGCACGACCCAGCCGATGGAGGCGCCGGAGACGATCGCCGCCTCCACGTACGGCGCGCGGGCCACGGCCAGGGTGGCTGCCCGGGCCACCCGGTAGAAGAGGGGCGAGACCAGTGCGCCGGTGACGAGCATGGCCTGGGTGATGCCGTTGCCCAGCAGGGCGATCACCGCGATGGCGAACAGCAGGAAGGGCAGGGCGACCAGGGTGTCCGCCAGGCGGAGGGTCAGCCACTCGAAGACCCGTCCCGAGTAGACCGACAGGATGCCGGGGACCGCCCCGACGACCAGGGCCGTCAGCGCGACCTCCAGCGAACCGAGGACGCTGACGCGCGAGCCGTCCAGGAGCCGGCTGAGGACGTCACGGCCCAGGTAGTCAGTCCCGAGCCAGTGGGCGCCCGACGCCGGAGCGAGCGTGTCGCCGCTGACGGCGAGCGGGTCGTGGGGAGCCAGCCACGGCCCGCACACGGTGAGGAGGGCGATCAGGACGAGTACGGCCACGGCGAGGCGGCCGGACGTGAGTGAGAGGACGCGGCGCACCATCGTCAGACCCCCCGTTGGGATGCCGGCATCACGCGGGCCAGCACCAGATTGATGATCAGGTTGAAGGCGACGACCAGCACGATCGACACCACGAGGACGCCCTGCACCGCGGGCACGTCTCCGGCCTGCGCGGAGTCGTTGGCGAACCGGCCGAAGCCCTGGAGGCCGAAGATCCACTCGGTGATCACGGAAGCACCGACCAGCGCGGGGAACTTCTGCCCGATCGTCGCGAGAGCGGGCCCGATCCCGTTGCGCAGGACGTGGCCGAAGAAGACCCGCGAAGGACTCAGGCCCCGTACGACCGCGCCCGTCACGTAGTTCTCGCCGTACGCGGAGACGAGGCTGGAACGCAGCTGGCGCGCGACATCCGCGACGACGTCGAAGCTCAGCGCGAGTGCCGGGAGCGTGATGTGGGCGATCCAGGGACCGAAGCCCTGTTCGGCCGGGACGTATCCGGCCGAGGGGAACAGCTGGAGCTGGACGGCGAGGACCGTGACCAGCACGATCCCGACGACGAAGGCCGGCATCACCGAGATCACGGTGACGAATCCCGTGATCGCGCGGTCGAGGAGGGTGGTGCGCCGGAGCGCCGCCACCGTACCGAGGAGGAAGCCGACGACCACGCCGATGACGAGCGCGAAGGTCGCGACCGAGAGGCTGACGCCCAGGCCCAGGCCGATCAGGGTCGAGATGTCCGCCCCGGTGACCCAGCTGGTGCCCAGTTCTCCGTGCAGGACGTCGGTGAACCAGTTCCAGTACTGAGTCAGGAAGGGCTGGTCGAGACCCCATTGGGCCTCGACCCGCTGGATGGCCTCCGGGGTCGCCTCCTCGCCCAACTGGATGCGTGCGGGGCTGAGTCCGCTCATGGCCCGCAACGCGAACGTCACGAAGGTCGCGACCAGGAACACCGGTACGAAGATCGCGGCCGAACGTCCCAGCGCGGAGCCCACACGTCCTGCGGCGTGCAGGGCCCTGGCCCCGGCGATGGTGCGGCGGCGTGCGGGAGCCGTCTTGGCCGTGGTCGCCGTCATGGGGATGCCTCCTCTCTGCGGTGGATGGGGGTGGTCAGGAACCGCCGGCGATCGTCACACCGGTCCAGTCGATGTGCGCGGGGTTCTTCGGCAGGCCGGAGACGGACTTGCTCTTCGCGAAGAGGTTGGGAGAGGAGAAGGTGAAGATCAGCGCCTTGCTCGCGAGGCCCGCGCGCGTCGCCTCCTGGAGGACCCTCGTGTAGTCGGGCGCGTCCAGGGGCGTCTGACGGACCTTGGCGACGGCCTCCCGGAAGCCCTCCGGCTCGTAGGGGGTGCTGAGGTTGAGCGGGCCGTCGGGCCCGAAATGCGCGGTGAGGGTCTGCACCGCGGAGTCGCGCCCCGTGGTCGAGTAGAGCGAGAAGGCGAGGTCCTTCGCGAAGAACGGAGTGGCCCAGTTCTTGTCGATCTTGATGGTGACCTTGACGCCCACGGCGGCCAGCTGCGACTGGACGATCTCCGCCTGGGGGTCCTCGGCGGGGACGACCAGGTCGAGCTTGAGCTCTCCCGGCCGGTGTCCCGCTTCGGCCAGGAGCTTCTTCGCCTTGGCGGGATCGTAGGGGTAGGCGTTCTCCGACTGCGCGTCGTACGCCACATACCCCTTGGGGAAGGGCTGGTCGGTCGCCTCCCCGAGACCGAAGGTCAGCTTCTCGACGAACTCCCGGCGATCGACCGCGTAGCGGAAGGCGTCGACGACCCGGTCGTCGTCGAACGGAGCCTTGTTGACGTTCAGACTGAGGTTGGAGGCGTTGAACCCGGGCTGGGAGAACACGTCCAGCCCTGCCTTCTCGGCCGCGTCGGCCTGGCTCGGCACGATGTCCGCGAAGTTGTACACACCGGTCTGGAGACCGGAGACGACGGTGGAGGCGTCGGGAGCGGACACCAACTCGACGTCGTCGATGTGGATGTTCTCCGCGTCCCAGTAGTCGGGGTTCTTCCGCAGGACCGCTTTGGTCCCCGGGATGAGCTGGTCGATGACGAACGGTCCGGCGCCGACGGGGTTCTGGTCCAGCTTCGCGGGGTCGGCCGCGGCCTTGGGGCTGGCGATCTGCAGCACGCGCTCGCCGAGCAACTGCGGTATCTGGTAGTCGACCTGGGTGAGTTCGAGCGTCGCGTCGAGGCCGCTCGCCCGCACCGACCCGATCGACGTCAGATCGCCGAAAAGGGCCGAGTTCTTCTGCTTCTGGGCCCGTTCGACGGCTGCCTTCACGGCTGCGGCGTCGACCGGCTCACCGTCACTGAACTTCAGGCCGGGCCGCAGGTGGAAGGTGATGCGGTCGCCCTTCTCGTTGTACTCCCAGCTCTCGGCGAGGTCGGGGACGGCCTTGCCCTCCTCGTCGGTGCGGGTCAACGAGGCGTACACAAGAGCAAGTTCGCGGAACTGTGCGCCACTGCCCGACACCACGGGATCCCAGTGGCCGGGGAAGTAGGAGGAGGCCCACTTGAGCGTCGCGTCGCCGGTCGACGACGACGCGCCGCCTCCGCAGGCGCTCAGGGCCGGGACGAGCAGGGCGACGGCCGCGGTTCCGAGGGCAGCGGCCCTCAGGCCGCCCGTCTTTCGGGCCGACCGGACGTCCGGTCGGTGTCGGAGCGTGAGTCGTGCGAGCATCTCGTTCTCTCTGATGAGTCCCGGCCCGTCACGGGGCAGGGGGGAGCGGAGGAGCGTGAAGGGGGAGCGCGGCACTCGCACGGAACCGCCGCCGGGGGTGCGGGCATGCGTCGCGGGGAGGCGGCGCACGACAGGGCAGGAGCGGGGCCCGGGCCGGGCGCCGAGTACTCACTGACCCGCACGGGGGTACGGCGAGGTGGTACGACGGAAGACGAGGAGCTGACGCGGAGATCAGGCGCGGAACAGCGGGCCGTTTACCGGCCGGGGCTGCCGGCGGAAGGCCGGGCGGCGCCTGTGGAACGGAGGTGCGGGACGGTCAGCGACAGAGTGCGCTGGAGGTGCGCCGCAGGTCCACGTAGCGGCACACCACGCCGGGGTGCGTCGTGAGCATGGGCCTCATCCTGGCCGCGGCCATCCGCGTATGTCAATGGACACCCATTGGTGTCTCATTGGGCGGGACGTCGCCGCAACGGCAGCTCAAGGCCCTGCGGGAGGCCGGAAAGAGGAGTCCAACCGACCTGATGCTTCGTCAGGATGCAGCCACAGCGGGCCGTTCGGCCCGTCCACCGGCACCGCACCGGGCGGCGGCCAGACCCCCGGAGCCAGCAGCCGGCGCTCCGGCTCAGTCAGGCTCCGGTGGTGCTCCAGCGCCTGGGCCGGCGAGAGCGTGGCGGACGCCTCCAGCAGGCCGGGGCGCAGCTCCTCGAAGGCCGCCGCGTACGCCTCGTACGGCCGCCAGCCGGGGATGGCGCGACGGTCCGAGGGGGTACGCACGAGCAGCGTCGGCAGGGCGTAGCGGAAGCCGCCGTCGGGGGTCTCCCTGGCCGAACCCGGGTGCGGCGAGTCGCAGCGTACGGAACGCACTTCGGCGACCGGGCGGCGCGCTTCCGCGCGGTCGCGCTCCACCCGCTCGCGGGACGCGGCGGACACCGCGTCGGACCGCAGCCGGTCCGTGTCCAGCCCCGGGACGCCCCGGGTCGCGGCCACCGCGCGGTCCAGGGTGTCCGCCGGGTCGCCCAGCACGAAGACGGTCTCCCGCAGCCGCCGCAGAACGCCCTCCGCCACGTCGCTGCCCTGGAGTTCGGCGGCCACCGCGACCAGCGAGGAAGGCCAGGAACTCGCCGCCACCCGCGTGAGCAGGGCAGCCCGGGGAGCGCCGGTGTGCGTGCTGATCTCCTCGACGTAACCCGCGTACCAGGCCGTCTCGGCCGTCGGATCCGGCGCCGGATCCTCCACCTCGTCGTCGAAGAGCACGGCGTACGCCCGCCGCCAGCGGACCCTGCCCGCCGACGCGGCCCGCAGCCTCCGGAAGACCGGCTCCGAACCCCATGCCCAGGGGCACATGGGATCGGTGAACTCCACCGCTTCGACCACGGGCACCTCCCCTCCGCCCGCTGTCACGCGGCACCGATCGCCGACGGCCGCCCCTGTGCCCCGGAGGGCAGCAGCGAGGCGATGCTCAGCCCGCCGAGGATCGCGGCGGCGTCCGATTCGACCTGTCGCCACACACCGGGCAGGCCCACGGCGGGGCCGGGATAGTCGAGTCCGTCCAACGACTCGCCCCGCAGGGTGATCAGTTCACCGTCCACGGCGCGCACGACGTCCAGCAGGGCGATCTCGCCGGCGGGTCTGCCGAGCCAGTAGCCGCCCTCGCAGCCGCGCTGGCTGCGCACCAGGCCGGCCTTGCGCAGCTCACCCACCACGGATTTGAGGAAGCGGAACGGAATGTGCTGCGCGGAGGCGATGGCTTCACAGGAGAGCGGACGGCCGGGATCACTCGCGAGCTCCAGAAGGGCGCGCGTGGCGTAGTCCGCCTTCGCGGAGATATGCATGGCCACATCATGCCCCCGCGGGCGGATCGCGGGCGACGTTCTGCGCGCACTCGCTTCCTATGTTGCGGGAACATTGCCGCAGGTGAAGGGGAAAGGACACCTCTTGACATCCTTTTCCGGGGCGCCCTAGCGTCCCAGCCATGAGCGAGCCGCTGACGACACCCGGCGAGGGTTTCCACCCCCACCTCCACGCGACGCAGGGCACCCCGAAGGCCCCCCTGCACACCCGCCTGCACCACATCCGGGCGGACGACCTCGACGGGGACACCGCGCAGACCGGCGGTATGCGCAGGTTCAGTGCCGTCAGCGGCAGGACCGTCGGCTCCGAGAAGCTGTGGATGGGCCAGACCCACGTGGCTCCCGCGACCGCGTCCTCCGACCACCACCACGGAGAGTCCGAGACCGCCATCCATGTGGTCAGCGGGCACCCGGAGTTCGTCTTCCTGGACGACTCGGGGGAGGAACCGGAGGAGGTGCGGCTGCGCACCTCGCCCGGCGACTACATCTTCGTCCCTCCGTTCGTGCCGCACCGCGAGGAGAACCCCGACCCCACCGAGGAGGCCGTGGTCGTCATCGCCCGGAGCACCCAGGAGGCGATCGTGGTCAACCTGCCGCGTCTGTACGCCCTGGAGCCGGACGGGCCGGGCGAAGGCGCCTGACGGGCGGCACTCCTCCGCCGGCCGGGCAGGGCCGGAGGCATCCACGGGATCTGGCCGGTCGGTGAGGTCACGACCTGCATGTTCACGCCGTGGCGGCGGTGCTTGTGCGAGTAGTCGGCCCGGCCGTCGCCCACGCGGTCGCACTCGGCGAGCGTCCCGTCGAGCAGCACGTACTCCGGGTCGGTCTCACGCAGGACTCTCAGCAGGCCAGGCGCCCGGTCGGCCAGGAGCTCGACGACCGCGGTGGTGCAGGCGTGGGCGGTGCCGACCGCTAGGCCGAAGCCCCCGGCGATCTAGGCCAGGGTGTCGTGCTTGCGCAGGTACCCAGAGCGACGAGCGGGCGTTGGTGCGGCGGGAGCTTGCAGCGGCGGTCACCCTCGCGGGTGACGATGAGCATCGTGGCCCACTCGACCAGCGGGTGAGGCAGGTCGAGTGCGGCAGGACAGGGAACCAACGAGGCACCTGCGCTGATGAGTTGAGACGTCGAACATCTCCCTCAACGGCACGGGCGCCTCGTGCGTTGCGGCTTCGCCGCCGCCACCCGACCGGTGGCCACTCCGAAAACGCTCAGTGACCACGTCCGGAACGGGGCCCGTGGCGACGGCGTGCAGCCCGGGCCGGCTCCTGGAGTGCTGGTCACTGGACCAGCTCGATGTGGGGGTGGGACGGATCCGCCGGGCAGGCGTGGAGCTGCAGGTCGTAACCGCGAGCGATCATGATCATGGTGAAGTTCGCGGGTCCGCCATGGGTGACGGGGGTTGGTTCGGTCCGCTCTTCCTCGGGGGCCCAGCTGCGGCTGCCGGCGTTCCATTCGGTGGTGGCGATGGTGAGGAGCGGCAGCTCCTCGGTGCCGCATTCCGGGCAGGGGCGGGGGACGGGGTCGCCGAGGCCCCAGCGGGACCAACCGCCGGACTTCCAGCCGGGGGCGGTGGTCAGGTCGTTCCGGTAAGACTCTTGCGGGTCGCCGGAGAGGGAAGCGTCCCACCGGCTCGGTTCAGCCAGCTGCCGCTGCAGTTCCTCGTCCAGTTCCATGAAATAGGGGTACTCCGTCACCTGTTCGGGTGCGAGCAGGCACGGCTCCGGAAGATAGCCCTCCGACCTGATCCCGGCCGGCTCGGGTGGCGCGTCGAGGACGTCGGTGACGGTGGCGGCGGAACGCCGGCGCAGAGCGGTGCGGGGATGGGTCGGGTGGTCGAAGGGGCACCACAGGACCTGGAGGAGATCGGCCCCGGGAGGGCTGACGAGGAGAGGGACGTCACGGGTGTACAGCTGGGCCACCGGCAGCATCGCGATCGGGCCTTCGGGCCACGGGCGGCCCTGGCGAACACGCGTCGAGGTCGCCCGTTCCTCGGGCGTGGGCAGGGACGCGGGCCGGCCGAGATGCCGCCGGTTGGCGATGGCCTCCCGGTCGCGACGAAGGACACGGACATCGGCCGGAGAGAGAACCACGGCCCTCGCCCCCTTCTCATGCGGTTCTTCGCAGTACGGCCACGGCTCGTCGGCAGGCCAGAGCAGCGGCCCGCCGACGGAGCTGTCGTGCACCGACGGCGCCCCGGGCCGCGGGTGCAGCCGGGTCGCCTCACGCGCCAGCGGAGCCAGCTGAGGAAAGAGCGCAGCCACGTCGAGCGGCCGTGGTGGAGTGGTAAAACCCATGCCGGCTCCTGGTGGCACGAAGTGAGGCGGCAGGCGGGATCGGTTTTCCCAGGTCGTGCCGACTGCCGGTCTGGGGGTTGGCGACGTAGGTGTCGGGGAGCAGTTGCTCGACGGAGCCGTCACCGGCGCTCATCGTAGCGCCCACGGGAATCGTGCTGTCGGCGCTCAGGTACGTCGTGCGGATCTGCGATCGCCAGGGCGTCCCGATCCTGGCCGGCATCGGTACCGGCGACTGGGTCACCACCGCCGAGCGCCGCCCACCAGGCGGCGAACTCACCACCACCGAACAGACCGCGAACCGGGCCCTCTCCGCAGCCCGGGCACCCGTCGAACGAGGCAGGGCATGACTGAAGTCCTGGCAGATCTTCCGCAGATCCCGCATCGGCCCCAACCGCACGAACGTCATCGCCAGAGCCGTCCTCACCCTCGAGAGCCAACGCTGAAAATGCCCGCCCGCTGCCTCCGGTCCGCCCCAGGAGAGCCCCGGGCGGGCGCCGGAAGTCCCGTGCCGGCCAAAGGTCTCGCGTACGCCGGAAGCCCCGTACACGCCGAAGCCCCGCCCGCCGAAGGGAATTGCTCCCGCCGGCGTACCGGACGGCTGGACGTTCAGAGCCCGAGGACGTCCTTGATGGTGCGCAGGACGCCGTCGTCGGTGTGGGCCGGGGCCGTGTGGCGGGCACGGCCGAGGATCTCCGGGTGGGCGTTGGCCATGGCGAAGGACCAGTCGGCGGCGTCGAGCATCTCCAGGTCGTTGAGGTAGTCCCCGAACGCCATGGTCTGCTCGGGTCCGATGCCCATCTGCCGCTGGAGGCGGCGCACCGCCGCACCCTTGTCGGCGGTGCGGTTCATGACATCGATCCAGTGCTCGCCCGAGACGACCACCTGATGGGTGTCGGAGAACTCCGCCAGGGCGGGGGCGGAGCCTTCGGCCCCGCCGAAGTCGAGGACGGCGACCTTGATGATCTCGTCGTCGACGGCGGTGGCGTCGTCCACGAGACGGTGCGCCCGGTAGTACTTGCGGACCTCGGCGAGGAACGCCTCGTCGCCGCGTTCGGTGTACGCGGAGTGCTTTCCGCAGACCACCACGCCGACGTCCCCGCCCTGCTCCGCCAGCTGCCTTACCCGGGTGACCAGACGGGCGGAGACCGCGGGGTCGAGCGGGTCGGAGGACAGCTCGACACCGTCGCGGACGACGAGGGCACCGTTCTCGGCGATGTAGACCATGCCCGCGTCGACGCCTTCGAACAGGTGGGCCAGGGTGGCGTACTGGCGGCCACTGGCCGGGCTGAAGACGATGCCCCGGCCGCGCAGTTCGTCCAGCAGGGGCCACAGGCCCGCCGGTACGTTGCCGTCGGCGTCCAGGAGGGTGCCGTCCATGTCCGTGACGATGAGCCGGATGTCGGGGCGGTCGGCGGGCAGACGCGTGTCGCGTCGGGTGTGCATGGCGATCCTGAGGTCGGTGGGGTGCGGCACCCGCACCGTAACCGTGTCCGGCGGGCGGACGAGGGCCGGGGTACGCGTGCGGCGGTGTCCGGCCGCGATCCGCCGGACACCGCCGTCCACCGTCCCCACCTCGGGCTACGCGGTCTGCCCGGTGCCCGATCCGCTCACCGACGCGGCCTTGATGCCCTTGGTGATGGTGTCCAGCACCGAGAGCTCCGGTGCCTTGGCGTTGATGTCGAACCCGGAGCGGATGACCACCAGCAGGTCCTTACTGTTGGGGGAGGGGAAGGCGAGCGATTCGACGTACCCGTCGTCGCCCTTCTTCGTGACCACCTTCCAGCGCACGAGGTAGCCCTTCTGGCCCGCCACGGTGACGGCCTCGGACTTCAGCTCCTGGTGGGAGGTGATTCCCTCGTAGATCTCCGCGCCGTAGGACTCCTCGGCGTTGACCGAGATGTCCTTCTTCGCGGCCGCCTCGGCGGTCGTCTCCGTGTTCTTCAGAGCGGCGGCGGGCGCGGAGAACACCCCTCCGCGCACGCATTTCTGGCTGGTGTCGCCGGGGCAGGCGTACTCGCCCGTCTTCAGGCTCGCGCCGACCGTGCCGGACTCGCCGGTCCAGCCGTCCGGCACCGGCAGGCTGATGCCGCTGGCGATGTCGGTCGCGTAGCCGTCCTCGGTCGGGATCTGCGATTCGGGCGCCTGGTCCTGGCCACCACTGCCGTCGCTTCCGCTTCCACCGTTCTGGCCGCTTCCGCTTCCACCGCTCTGGCCACCGCCTTGGCCGCCGAAGCCGCCGCCGCTCTCGCCCGGCGCACCCTGGCGTCCGTCGCCGCCGGACGGCGGGCCGCCCGACTGCGCGACCGAGGGCGTGGCGGACTGCTTTCCGTCGCCGTGCCCCAGTGCGTACGCGCCACCGCCGACGGCGGCGAGAACCACCACGCCGACGGTGATGCCGACGCCGATGCGGATACGGCGGCTACGGACGGCGGCGGGCGCCACGCGGAGTTGGTCGGTCCACTGGGTGCCGTCCCACCAGCGCTCCTGCGCGGGGCCTATTCCTGAATACCCGGGGTCTGGATGCCAGCCGGGCGGGCTCGTCTGGTTCACAGCCGTACCGTATGCGGACTGAGTGAGAATCACATGAAATGGCTGGTGTTCTTTCTCTCAAGACGGCGCACCGCGCCCCCGGCACTCCCTTCCGCCTCAGCCCAGCAGGGCCGCCGTGGTGACCGTCACCGGCGCCGCGAGAACCGTGGAGAGCAGGATCGACTCCCGGGCCAGCCGCACGCCCGTCCCGTAGTGCGAGGCGTACGTGAAGAGGTTCTGGGCGGCGGGAAGGCCACTGGTCACCACCACTGCGAACAGAGGCGCCCCCTCCAGGCCGAACACCCCGGCGGCGATCGCCCAGGCGGTCAGCGGTTGGGCGAAGCTCTTCAACGCCACCGAGAGGAGCACCGGCCCCCGGTCCGTGCCGCGACCGGGTATCTCGCTGCCGCGCAGCGAGATACCGAAGGCGAGCAGCACCCCGGGCACCGCGATCCCGGCGATCAGCGTCACAGGTTCCAGCACCGGCCCGGGGACGCGCCACCCCAGGACGCTGACGGCGACCCCGGCGAGCGAGGCCAGGACGATCGGGTTGCGCAAGGGCGTGGTCAGCAGCCGCACCAGGGAATCCCGCTCGCCGGGGCGCGAGGTCTCGATGACGGTGAGGGCCACGGGGGAGACGACCAACTGCTGGAAGAGCAGGATCGGCGCGATGAGGGTCGCGTCTCCGAGTACGTAGACGGCGATGGGGATGCCGAGATTGCCGGCGTTGACGTAGCAGGAGCAGAGGGCGCCGATCGTCGTGCGGCCCACGCTCCAGCCGCGTACGGCTCCGACCGTGGCGAAGGTGCCCGCCACCACCAGGGTGGAGAGCGCGGTCACCAGCAGGGGCAGCGAGACCATGACCGACAGGTCGGCCTTCGTCATCGTGGTGAACAGCAGGGCGGGGGAGGCGACATGGAAGGACAGCCGGGTGAGCACGGGCTGTCCGTGTTCGCCCAGAAGGCCGGACCGGCCGATCAGGTAGCCGACGGCGATGATGCTCGCGATGACACCGAACCCCTCCAGGACGCCGGTCATCGGCACCCGCCGGCGGAGCGGAGGGGAGTGGGGCGGAGAGCGAAACGGGCCGACGGTTCTCGGTGTGGCATACACGCAACGCTATGGAGCGGGGGCCCTTCCGCACAAGGCGTCACCGACCACACCGGTCTTTGGTCCGACCACAGCACGTGTGTGACATAGTCGGCCGAGTGATCCGGGAGCCCGCGCGGCGATCGCCGCCCCCGGGACGGACGCGGACCGCCGGTGCGACCGGCCCGATCAGGGAGTAGCGGATGCCCGTCGAATGGGAACCCGTGCGGCAGTCCCGTACCCACGAACTCGTGCTGCGGAGCATCGAGGAGCGGGTCTTCGCGGGCGAACTCAAGGCGGGGGACCGCCTGCCGCCGGAGCGCGAGCTCGCCCCGGTCCTCGGTGTCAGCCGGTCCGCCCTGCGGGAGGCGCTGCGGGTGCTGGAGACCATCGGGGTACTGGTGGCCCAGCCCGGCCGGGGACCCGACTCGGGCGCGCGGATCGTGCGCAACCCGGACGACGCGCTCGGACGGCTGCTCCGGCTCCACTTCGCACTGGGCAGCTACAGCCTGGAGGACGTCATGGAGGCCCGGGTCGTCCTGGAGCGGTCCGGCTTCGAAGCCGCCGTCACGCATGCCCGCGACGAGGACCTCGACGAGGCCGCTTCCCTGGTCACGGGCATGGCGGCCCCCGGCATCGGCGTCACCGCCTTCAACGACCTGGACACCCGCTTCCATGTACAGATCGCCCGGTGCTCGGGCAACGCCCTCACCTCCACCCTCACTTCGGCCGTACGCGAGTCCGTACGCCCGCTGATCCTGCGCGCCCTGGAGGAAGCGGAGGACTGGCCGGCCACCGCCGCCGCGCTCAACGCCGAACACACCGAACTGCTCCGGCTGGTACGCGCGGGACGGGGCGCCCAGGCCGCCGACCTGGTCGAGCGACACATCCGCAGCCTGCACGGCACCCTCGTCGACGACAAGTAGGGGAGCGCCCCGGCGCGAGGCCGGGGAACTTCACTCGGCCCGCCATCAGGAGTATGGTCCGACCATACAAAGGACGTAGAGAAACACGATCGAGGAGGCTCCATGCGCGTCGGGCTCTTCGCCACCTGTCTGGGAGACACCCTGTTTCCCGAGGCGGTGAAATCCACCGCGGTGCTGCTCGCCCGCCTGGGCCACGAGGTGGTGTTCCCGCCGGGACAGACCTGCTGCGGCCAGATGCACGTCAACACCGGCTACCAGCGCGAGCCCGTACCCCTGGTGCGCAACTTCGCCGAGCAGTTCGGCGACGCCTCCATCGAGGCGATCGTCATGCCCTCCGGATCCTGCGCCGGGTCGGTCCGCCACCAGCACCGCATCGTCGCCGAGCGGTACGGCGACGCGGCCCTGCGCGCCGGGGTCGCCACGGTCGAGGCCAAGACGTACGAACTCTCGGAGTTCCTCGTGGACGTCCTCGACGTCACCGGGGTCGGCGCGTACTTCCCGCACCGCGTCACCTACCACCCCACCTGCCACTCGCTGCGCATGCTCCGCGTCGGCGAGAAGCCGCTGCGACTGCTGCGCGCCGTCGACTCCATCGACCTCGTGGAACTGCCCGAGGCCGACTCCTGCTGCGGCTTCGGCGGCACCTTCGCGGTGAAGAACGCCGAGACGTCCTCCGCGATGCTCCAGGACAAGATGCGCCACATCGGCTCCACCGGCGCCGACGTCTGCACCGCCGGCGACTCCTCCTGCCTGATGCACATAGGCGGCGGGCTCCACCGCATCAAGTCCGGCACCCGCACCCTGCACCTCGCGCAGATCCTCGCCGCGACCCGTACCGCGCCGTACGCCATGACGGAGGCCGCCACCGTATGAGCACCTTCCTCGGCATGCCCGCCGCCCCGCCCCGCTCCCCGTACGGCACCGGCAACCTGCGCGGCGAGCGGAAGTTTCCGGCCGCCGCCCACGACGAGCTGCGCAACGAACAGCTCCGCCGCAACCTCGGCAAGGCCACCCGCACCATCCGCACCAAGCGTCTGAACGTCACCGGCGAACTCCCCGACTGGGAACGGCTGCGCGACGCAGGAGCGGCGATCAAGACCGACACCATGAACCGGCTGCCCGAACTCCTGGAGCAGCTGGAGGCGAAGGTCACCGAGCACGGCGGCACCGTCCACTGGGCGCGCGACGGCGCCGAGGCCAACGCGATCGTCACCCGCCTGATCCGGGAGACCGGCAGCAGCGACGTCATCAAGATCAAGTCCATGGCCACCCAGGAGATCGGCCTCAACGAGCACCTCGAATCGGTCGGCATCACGCCCTACGAGACCGACCTCGCCGAACTCATCGTGCAGCTCGCCCACGACAAGCCCTCGCACATCCTGGTCCCCGCGATCCACCGCAACCGCGACGAGATCCGGGAGATCTTCCTCAAGGAGATTCCCGGCGTCGACCCGGACCTGGACAACGTGCCCGCGCACCTCGCCGCCGCCGCGCGCGCCTATCTGCGCGAGAAGTTCATGACGACCAAGGTGGCCGTCTCCGGCGCGAACTTCGGCATCGCCGAGACCGGCACCCTCTCCGTCGTGGAGTCCGAGGGCAACGGCCGGATGTGCCTCACCCTGCCCGACACCCTGATCACGGTGATGGGCATCGAGAAGGTGCTGCCGCGCTACGCCGACCTCGAAGTCTTCCTCCAGCTCCTGCCGCGCTCCTCCACCGGCGAGCGGATGAACCCGTACACCTCGATGTGGACCGGGGTGACCCCCGGCGACGGCCCGCAGGCGTTCCACCTGGTCCTCCTCGACAACGGCCGGACGGCAGCGCTCGCCGACAAGGTCGGACGCGAGGCGCTGAACTGCATCCGCTGCTCCGCCTGCCTCAACGTCTGCCCGGTCTACGAACGCGCCGGGGGACACGCCTACGGCTCGACCTACCCCGGCCCGATCGGCGCGGTCCTCACCCCGCAGCTCGCCGGGATGCACGCGGCGAAGGACGACCCGAACAGCTCGCTGCCGTACGCCTCCAGCCTCTGCGGCGCCTGCTTCGACGCCTGCCCGGTCAAGATCGACATCCCGTCGCTGCTGGTCGAACTCCGGCACCAGAACACCGAGCAGTCCGGTACGACGGCGGAGAAGCTGGCCATGAAGGCCGCCGCCGCGGTGATGAAGAGCCCGAAGCTGTTCACGGCGGCCCAGAAGGCGGCCGGCCTCGGCCGGGTCGTCGCCGGCAAGGACGGCACCATCGGACGGGTGCCCGCGCCCTTCGACGGCTGGAGCGACAGCCGGGACACCCCGGCACCGCCGAAGCAGACGTTCCGCTCCTGGCTGGCCTCGGCCGAGGGCGCCGCCACCATGAAGGCGGCGGCCGACGAGGGCGCTGCCACGAGCGCCGGAGCGGGCCACCCGACGGACCAGACGGAGGACGAGAAGTGACGACCGCACGCGACACCGTCCTCGGCCGGGTACGCGACGCCCTGGCGCTCGCCCCGGCCCGCCCGGTCACCGTCCCACGCGACTACCGCACCGGACGCACCCTGCCCGACGCCGAACGCCTCGCCCTCCTCACCGACCGGCTGGTCGACTACAAGGCGCAGGTCCACCCCTGCACCGCGGACCGGACCGCCGAGGTGATCGCCGAGGTGCTGCGGGAGCGGGGCGCCCGCCGGATCGGCGTTCCGGCCGGGCTCGACGCCGACTGGCTCGCCGCCTGGGACGGGGAGGTCCAGCGGGACTCCGCCGACATCCCGGCGCCCACCCTCGGAGAACTCGACGGCGTGGTGACGGCGTCCGCCGTCAGCTGTGCGGAGACCGGCACCATCTTCTTGGACGGTTCCGAGGATCAGGGGCGCCGCGCACTCTCCCTCGTCCCCGACCTGCACCTCTGCGTCGTGGACCTCTCCACGGTGGAGGTCGGGGTCCCGGAGGCGGTCGGGCGCCTGGTACCGGAACGGCCGACGACCCTGATCAGCGGGCCCTCGGCCACCTCGGACATCGAACTGGAGCGGGTGGAAGGGGTGCACGGCCCCCGGACGCTCGTGGTGATCGTCCGCACGGACGTCTGACCCCCGTGGACGGCCGGGTGCGGCGGCGGGTTCCACCC
>NZ_JBHWZJ010000121.1:0-18767 GCF_042728415.1 Streptomyces sp. NPDC060198
GGCCTTGTCGTGCCGGGCACGGCACCGGGGCCTCAGGTCCGGGTTGCGACCTCAGGCCTTGTGCAGCGTCAGGCCGTGTGCAGCGTCAGGCCGTAGCGGTTGAGGATCTCGTTGATGGGCTGGTACCAGGTCTCGCCGCCCGTGGAGCAGTTGCCCCAGCCGCCGGAGGTGACGCCCTGGGCCTGGTCGCCGCTGATGAACGAGCCGCCCGAGTCGCCTCCTTCGGCGCAGACGTTGGTCTTCGTCATCTGGTAGACCGCGCCCTGGCTGTAGTTGACCGTCTCGTTCTTGGCGAGGACGGTCCCGCAGTGCCAGTGGGTGGTGGAGCCGGAGCGGCAGATGGAGGCGCCGATCGGAGCCTCGGCGGAGCCGCGTACCAGCTGGTCGGAGACGGTCCCCCAGCCGAGGACCACCGGAACCGTCCACCACCCGTTGGCGACGTTCACCCAGGCGTAGTCGTCGCCGGGGAAGGTCGATCCCTGGAAGTTGCCGATGGCCGATCCGTCCCAACCCCGGACCGCCGCGCCGGCCTGGGAGCAGTGTCCGGCGGTGACGAACCCGCCGTACACCGAGAAGCCTATGGAGCAGCGGACGTTGCCGGTGTAGTACGGGTCACCGCCCACAGTTCCGGCGGACAAGGTCTTCGGCGCTTGGGCGACTTGACGCACCGTCACCGGACCCTCGTGACGGGCTCGCGTCAGGAACGAGCGGACCTCGTCGTCCTTCGCGGAGGCGGCGGCGACGTCCACGACGACGGACCCGGCCTTCGCGTCGACGTGCCAGCTCGTCACACCGTCAGGCGCGTCGAGCGCGTCGATGCCCGACTTGGTCCGGTCGAGGGCGCGTTGGGTGTGGGCGACGAGCTTCACGTCCGCCCCGGCCGCCCGGACGGCGGCGGCGGCTTTCGCGTCGGTGACCCCGACGGTGAGCTTCCCGGTCCCGGCGTCGAACCAGGACCCTCCGTACGAGGCTCCGGCGGCGCGGCGCGCGGCCGGCTCCTGGGCGGTGGCGGTCTTCTCCGCGGCGATCCTGGCCTTGGCCTGCGCGGGCGTCAGGCCGAGGTCCTTGGTCATGGCCGCGAGCAGTCCCGCCGAGGCGGGCTGCGAGGCGGCGGGAGCGTCGTCGACCGTCGATGCCGAGGCGGGCCCGATGGTCGCCCAGGCGCCGACGACGAGGAGCGCGGACAGGCCGACGCGCAGGGTGTTCAGGTGTCTCAAGGGAGTGCCCTTCTGGTGTTCCGATGTGTGGGGGTGGAACAGCAGGTGTCCGAGACCGCTCCCTGGACGTTCGTCTGAGAGCGCTCTCAGGCCGTGCATGCGACTCTAATGCAGCAGAAAGGTCAGGTCCATGCCAAGTACGTGATCGACCGGAGTCCCAACCGGTCTGCTCCATCGACCACATGGCGAACTCGGCAGACCCGGCACGAGGTCCGGCCGCACCCCGTACCCGGGCGTCACGGCGCACGGTAAGGCGATACGCACCGGCGTCCGGCCGGTCTCGATCGGGCGAACTCCGGACGGCTCGACCGAGCGGCTTCCGGACGGGCTCGGCAGGGTGACCCCGTCGCACCGATGACCGCGGGGCGAGCGTCCGGGCGTCGTCGAGGCCGCGTTTCCGGCCTCCCGGGAACACCTGCGCGCCGCGGACGGCCGGATCATCGAAACAAGCGCCCTGGTACGGCAGTTCGTACGGGAGTATCGTCATCGCCCGGAGAGAGGGCGTCGAGCATGATCAGGCGCGTGACCCCCCTCCTGCTGAAGTGGCTCGTCCACGCGCTGCTCGTCGTCGCCGCAGTCGGCAGCATCCCGCTTCAGCGGGAGGACATCATGTGGAGCTCCTTGATCATCGCGTTCGTCGTCGTCGGTATCCGGCGCCTGGTACTCCGCCACTTCCCCGCCGAAGCGGGCGACGAGGAGGGAAACGGGTGAGCCGTTCCGCCAGCGGCAACTCAGCCCCGAGGGCGGGGCGGAACCGAGGAATGCGGATGGCCGCGGCCCCGCCCCGGTTACCGGTGGAGGTGAGCACTCCGCGAGGTGGACACCGCCCGCCATCGCGGCGCGGCGGACTCCCGCTTCAGCCCTGGCCGACGCGGAACGCCTTCGCGGCCTCCTCCAGCCGGTCGACGTAATCCTTCCACCAGGCCGCCTCTTCCGACGGGAGGTTGTCACCCCGGGACCTGTAGCCGACCTCCCCGTCGACGAGTTCACGGACGATGTCGGCATGCCCCGCGTGGCGGTGCGTCTCGGTGGTCACGTGCACCAAAATCTGATGGAGCGTCACCTCACGTCTGGTCTCGGACCACCACGGCACGGTGCCGGGTGCGTCGAGCGGCAGCGCGGCGACGGTGGAGTCCGAGTGCTGCCACACGCGCCGGTAGCGTGCGACGACCTCCTCGCGGCTCTCCTCCTCGGTCGCCCACATGTCGGCGTTGGCCTCGGCGTCGTCGTCGAGCCACGGGAAGGGCTCCCGCGAGGGCCTGCCGAAGGTCTCGCCGAAGTAGCCCAGTTCGACCCCGGAGAGGTGCTTGACCAGGCCCAGCAGATTGGTCCCGGTCCGCGTCAGCGGGCGGCGCACGTCGTACTCGCAGAGCCCTTCCAGCTTCCGCAGGAGGGTGTCGCGGGCGGCCTGCAAGGACGACTGAAGATCGTCCTTGGGGTGTGATCGGCTCATCCGCCAAGTCTCCCACTCCGTACCGACAGCGCACCGCCGGCTGTTCCCGCCCCGCCCGGCGCGGCGAGGCTGCCTCGAAGGTCTCTCCGGCTCACGGGGTCAGGAGCGGCAGTCCCGCGTCACGCCAGAGCGCGCGCCGTGCCGCCCCGGACTCCGCCCGCTCCGGGGACGGGCCCCGGCCTCCGGCCTCACCCCGGGTGCGCCAGTGGTGGACGTCCGCTCCTGCGCCGGGTCCCGCCACGAGCTTCCGCCAGCCCGGGTCCCCGCACGCGGCGAAGTCCGCCCACGACCGCATCATGCGCCCCGCGAGTTCACGGTCGGCGTCGCCCGGCGGCCCACCTATGAGGAAGTGGACGCTCTCGTCGTCGAGCGTGCCGAAGGCGAACGGGACATCGGCGCAGTGCCACGCCCGCACCGGGCGGGCCGGAGAACCACCGGACCCGCGGTCGAAGCGGGCCAGGAAGACCGTGCCGCCCGCCCGCGCGTGGGCTTCGGCGAGGCGGTCGCTGTACTCGGCGAAGAACAAGTCTCCCTGGATCGCCAGGTACGTCTCGCGGACGGAGGCACCCGCCGCCCGGTCCCGGTATCCCCGGACCAGTGCGACAGAGAGCCCGAAGTCGCGGGCGAAGGTACCGAGCAGGGCCTCCGTACCGATGTCGGCGCTGCTGCCGACCGCTTCGAAGAGGGTGTACTCCTCGGTCGTGCGGCAGACGAGGAGTTCGACGTCCTTCGCCGCGGGGCTGCCCGTGCGGGCGGCGGTCAGCGGATCGGCGTGCAGCAGGGTGCCGTCGACGACCGGTCCGAAGATCGCCGGGTCGTGGTGGCGCCGGCCGGCCGCGGGGTTCCGGCGGCACGCCTCCACCACGGCCTCGGACGCGGCGACGAGCAACTGCGGGGGTGCGGCGAGCAGCGCCTCGCGGGTGGCGGCGACACCCGCCGCCGCCGCGACCTCCTCCGTGGTGCGGGCAGCCGATTCGGCCGTGGCGCAAGAGTTCACGGCGGAGTGCAGCACGGCCCGCCGGAACAGCCCCCTCGCGCGGTCCACGGCCATGAGGCAGGCGATGGAGGTGGCACCCGCCGACTGGCCGGCCACGGTGACCCGGTCCGCGTCACCTCCGAAGGCGGCGCTGTTGTCGCGCACCCACTCCAGGGCGGCGATCTGGTCGAGCAGTCCGCGGTTGTCGGGGCAGCGGTCCACGTCCACGGCCGCGCCCTCTCCCCCGTCCCTCGCCGTCGGGATGGCGCCGGGCACGTGGCCGAACCCTTCGAAGCCCAGGCGGTAGTTGCAGCTCACGACCACCATGCCGAGCCCCGCGAGGGCCGCGCCGTCGAAGTCGGGCTGGGCCGAGGAGCCGAAGGCGAAGGCGCCTCCGTGGATCCACACCAGGACGGGGAGCGAGTCGCCGGGCCCTCCCGGCGTCCATACGTTGACCGTCAGGATGTCCTCGTCCCCGGGCTGCCAGCCGGGCGCGCCGGGGAGTTCGGCCGACTGCGGGGCCACCGGGCCGAATCCGAGACACGGGCGAACGCCGCCCCATGCCCGGACCGGCCGGGGCTCCCGGAACCGGTGGGGCCCGAACGGCGGTGCCGCGTACGGGATTCCGAGCACGGCCGTGACGAGCGGAGCCCGTTCGGCCGGCCGTCCTCGTACCGCTCCTGACCTCGTCGTGAACACAACCACCGCTGCTTCCCCCTGTCGTCGCCCGGCCGCCACCGGGCCAGGGCCCCAGGATGGCGACGGGAGCGGGGCGGGCGCCAACACCGGGACCGGGGTCATTGACACGGCTGCGATGTGAATGGGTCCGTACGTCCCCGGACGTACCCGATCGGAGGCCGTACGGCAGACCGGCCGCTCCGGCGGGATGTCCGCCCGGGGTCGTGCTCGCCCGTGGGCCTCCGCCGTCGCGCTCCTCGGCAAGACCTCGCCCTGCCGGGCCGGGGCGCACCCTTTACCGCTCCGTCAACCCGGTTTAGGGACAACGGAGTTGACCATACGCCCCAGGAATGCATAGCTTGAACCTGTTCAACTTCGAACGCGTTCAACTTTGATGAGGTGTGGGGATGGCAGGTCGCTCGGTTCGCACGGGGCAGTCCGTGCTCGTCTTCATCGCGGCGGCGGCCACGATTCCCGCGCTGGCCATCGGCCTGCCGACCGGACTCGCTCCCATCTTCCTGCTCGTAACCGCACCGGTGGCCGTCCCGCTCCTGCTGCGGGACGAGCCGCGGCTCTTCGCCCGGGCTTCCATGATCGTCGGAACGATCCTGCTGGCCGCGGCGGTGGTGGGGTTCCTCCTGGGGCTGTTCCTGTTCGTGCCCACCGCGCTGATGCTGCTGGCAGCCGCCTACCTGGACCCGCGTACCCGCCCGAGCGTCCTGTGGGGAATCGCCGCCCTCGGAGCCCCCGTGGCGTGCGGCCTCGCGTTCTACTGCACGTACGACTTCTGACCCGTCCGGGAGGTCCTCGCGTCGCCTGGGCCGCAGCAGGTTTTCCCGAAGGGAGCCCGACGCCTCGGCTCCGTCCCCGTGCCCCGGCCGGAACCCCGCCACCTGGTTGCCTCCTCGATCGTCGTCCGCCGAAGATGCTCCGATGACCGCACACATGACGCCTTCCGCTCCGTCCGGCTTCGCCGTCAAACCGGTACTCGTCGGGGAGAAGGCGCTGCTGCGCCCGTTCTCCGAGGCGGACACCCCTCGGATGATCGAGATCCTTCAGGACCCCGAGGTCGTCCGGTTCACCTTCGAGCCCAGCACGGAACTCACCCCGGAGCTCCTGCGTTCGTGGTACGGCTCGCGCAACGCGCGGGACGACCGTCTCGATCTGGCGGTGACCGACCGCGCCACCGGCGAGCTGGTCGGCGAAGTGGTCCTGTACGAGTGGTCGCCCGCCGAGCGCAGCTGCAGTTTCCGCACCCTGATCGCCGCCGGCGGCCGTGGGCGTGGTCTGGGCACGGAGGCGACGCGTCTGATCGTGGAACACGCCTTCGAGTCGCTGGGGCTGCTGCGGGTGTCCCTGGAGGTGTACAGCACGAACCACCGCGCGCTCCGGGTGTACCAGAAGGTGGGATTCCAGGTGGTGGGTGCGCGCCCGAGAGCCCAGCTCCGCGAGGGAGTGTGGAACGACGAGACGCTGATGGCGGTGACGGCGGACGAGTGGTCCGTCCACCGGGGCAGGCCGTAGGCCCGTCCCCGGAGTATCACTCGCCATGAGGGCACTGACCCTACCGGCGCCCCGCCACCTGCCGGGCGATCGCCGACCGGCCCGCCTCTGACTCCCTCCCGTGAGAGTGAGGTACGGAGCGGCGTGCACGCGCACGAGAGAGGCGCAAGTCCACCGGTCCGGACACGCACAGCGAGCGCGGGAGCCCCGTCGCGGCGGGGCACCTCCGCAAGGTGGCACGGCCGGCCGGTCGGGCACCGGACTTCCTCCCCGCCCCGACAATGACGCCCCCGCGGGCCGGGGGGCGTACGAAAAGAGGCGGGGTACCGGCGCACCTGGGGGGGTGTCCGCCGGACACACCCTGAGCCTCCTCAGCACTTCCCGGCGGGCGGTGCGGGACGACGCTTCGGCAGCCGCGAACAGGGCATACGCGCTTCCGGAGCGCCGTCGCGACGGCGCGCGCGGAGATCTTCCCTTTGCGGCGGGCGCACGACCGGAGTGCAATTGCGGCAGGGGACGGTACGGCTCCGCCATCGGCGAGAGGACATGCAATGAGCGACACCGACCGGGGGGACGACGTCTATCAGCCCCAGCCGGAAGAGGCGTCCGACCCCGACGAACAGCTGGACATCGAGGACACCCTCGTGGACTCCGACCTCGGCGACGCGCTGGACGAGGGGTACTCGCCGCCCGAGCGGCCCTGGGCCGTGGACGACGTGGGAACCACCGCGTCCGAGCAGCACGAAGGAGAGTCGCTGGACAGCAGGCTCTCGCGCGAGCGGCCGGAGGTGGCCGTGAGTGACGGCGACGGGGCCGGGGACCTGTCCGGCGGTGAAGGTGAGCCGTGGGACGACGAGGTCGGTACGGACCGTGCCGGCAGGCTCACGCAGCAGGCGGACGGGACCGTGCCGGCGACGCTCACCGCGAGCGACGTCGGTGTCGACGGGGCCGCGGCCGCCGCGGAGGAGGCCGCCATGCACGTCGTACCCGACGAGGAGCCCTGGCTCCCGGAATGGGACCCCGCCACCCCGCCCGATTCCAGCCCCGACGCCGTGGACGTCGACTCCGGCACCGCGCCCGAGGACGACCCCGCGGCCGGAACCCGCTGAACCGCGGGTGAGCGGGCGACGGGGCGACGGGGCGACGGGGGGCCCTACGCGAGGGACCACGGGACGACGCGCAGCCGTACGGCCGCCCCCTCGGAGACGGCGCGGCGGCGCATCACAGCCCGACTCCACACCGCACAGCAGCCCGACTGCACAGCCCGAGAAGACCACTCCCGAGAGAGCCAGGAGCACCCCATGACCGGCACCTCCCCGACCGGAACCGCTCAGATCGGCGTGACGGGGCTCGCGGTGATGGGCCGCAACCTCGCCCGCAACTTCGCGCGCAACGGGTACACCGTCGCCGTGCACAACCGCACGACGGCGAAGACCGACGCCTTGGTGGAGGAGTTCGGCGGTGAGGGCGACTTCGTCGCCGCGCGCTCGCCGCAGGAGTTCGTCGACGCCCTGGAGCGGCCCCGGCGGCTGGTCGTCATGGTGAAGGCGGGCAAGCCCACGGACGCGGTGATCCAGGAGTTCGCGCCCCTGCTGGAAGAGGGCGACGTCATCATCGACGGCGGCAACGCCCACTTCGAGGACACCCGGCGCCGCGAGAAGGAGCTGCGGGAGCGCGGGCTGCACTTCGTCGGCACGGGCATCTCCGGGGGCGAGGAGGGTGCGCTGAACGGGCCGAGCATCATGCCAGGTGGCTCTCCTGAGTCGTACGACAGCCTCGGCCCGATGCTCGAGAAGATCTCCGCGAAGGCCGACGATGGGGCCCCGTGCGTCACCCACCTCGGCCCGGACGGCGCCGGCCACTATGTCAAAATGGTACATAACGGCATTGAGTATGCGGACATGCAGCTCATCGCCGAGGCGTACCACCTGCTCCGCGCCGTGGCCGGGTACTCCCCCGCTCAGATCGCGGACATCTTCCGCACCTGGAACACCGGGCGCCTGGACTCCTACCTCATCGAGATCACCGCTGAGGTGCTCTCCCACGTCGATGCGGCGACCGGGAAGCCCTTCGTGGATGTCGTGCTCGACCAGGCGGAGCAGAAGGGCACCGGCCGCTGGACCGTGCAGATCGCCCTCGACCTGGGCGTTCCCGTCTCAGGCATCGCCGAGGCCGTCTTCGCACGCTCCGTCTCCGGCCACGCCGATCTCCGGGACGCCTCACGTACCCTCGCGGGTCCGACCGCCCGCAAGCTGGGTGAGGGCGAGGCAGCAGCCTTCGCCGACCAGGTCGAGCAGGCCCTTTACGCCTCGAAGATCGTCGCCTACACGCAGGGCTTCCACGAGATCTCGGCCGGCAGCGAGCAGTACGACTGGGACATCGACCTGGGCAGGGTCGCCTCGATCTGGCGGGGCGGATGCATCATCCGGGCCGCGTTCCTCGACAGGATCACCAGCGCCTACGAGGCCCAGCCCCGGATGCCCAGCCTCCTCTCCGACAAGAGCTTCGCCGAGGAGATCGCCAACGCCCAGGACGACTGGCGCCACGTGATCGCCACCGCCGTCACCCAGGGCGTCCCCACCCCCGCCTTCGCCGCCACCCTCGCCTACTACGACTCCCTGCGCGCCGAACGCCTGCCCGCCGCGCTCACCCAGGGCCAGCGCGACTACTTCGGTGCACACACCTACCGGCGAGTCGACCGAGACGGCACCTTCCACACGCTCTGGGGTGGCGACAGGACCGAAGCCGAAAGCTGAGCAGCCCAACCGAGCGGGTTCCCGGAACCGCCCGCCCCTCCCCCACCGCTCTGCGGTGGGGGTTCCGAACCGCCGAGCCCGAAGGACCCACCGGCGCCTTCGCCGCTGCACGGCGGGGCGGGGCGGGCGAACCTGACCTCCGGATGATGAGCGGTCTCCCCCCTCGCTGGACGTGGACGTGAGATACAGCGGCACCTGGTGGCGGTCTCGCGGTGAACATCGGCCCGGGGGGCCGCTGCCGGCCCGGGGGTCGTGCGCGGGTCGTGCCGGTCAGCCGCGCGGCCTCTGGAGGTAGTCGTAGTAGTGCTCGTCGCCCACCAGGACCGAGGTGACGTACGCGGGCAGCCCGTCGGCGTCCCGTTCGACCTCCTGCGAGGTCTGTCGGGTGAAACCGAGCGACACTCCGGGGATCACCGGGTACTCGGGGCGTGAGGTGTCGACCGTCCAGCCCCGCCCGGTGGCGTGTCGGAAGAGCTCTGCGGCGGGGGTGGTGAACACCTCGTCCTTCTCCAGCAGGACGCGCGTGGCGGAGGTGCGGCCCTCGCCGGGCCACCACAGCTCGACGGCGGTGACGCGGGTCCCGTCGCCTTCGAGCAGTGCCTGTACGCCAACGTGGTCGAGGGTCCACGAGACCTTCGCCGAGTTCCTGCCGGGGCGGGGCAGCACCCTGGGCCGGGCCCCAGGCCTCGGGCGCGACAGTGCCAACCGCCTTTCTCCCTGCGCCCCTTGGCTATCGGGCCCTCGGGGGCCATCCGGGTGTGCGGGTTGGTGACGTGGCCGGTATCGGGCCCTCGGGGGCCAATCGGGTGTGCGGGTTGGTGACGTGGCCGGGTCGTCCACCGGGAGGGCGAGCCGCCGTCCGAGAGCTGCTCGACGAGCGCGTATCAGAGCGGTGGAGAGGACCTCACGGAGCCCGGGCCGCAGCACGCATCGCCGCGCCCCCTGCTGCGTCGGGCGTCCGGGACCGCGGACGGCTCCGCTGACGTGGACTCATTCTCCGTATTTCCCGCGCTTTTCCCTCATCCAGGCCCCGGCTGCCTCCGAACCCCTTGTGAACCATCACCCACCATGTCAGCCCTCGTGTCCGGCAGGTCGACACCTCAGGCAGAACCCCTTCCGGCGCCCCTGTCGGCACCACGTCTCCGGGACATCGCCATGACTGCAACAGCCGTCACCACCAGGACCACGACCGCGAGGACGACTTCGGCCACGGCGGCCCCGCCCGACGGCACCGGAACGCTCGCGGTCCCGCTGCCTTCCGGGCTCCGGGCCCCCTCGCTCGCCCGCCGCACGACGGCCGGCTTCCTGCGCCGTTTCTGGCCCGGACTCGCCCCACAACGCCGCGACGACTTCCTGCTGATCGTCTCCGAACTGGTCACGAACGCCGTCCGGCACGCGCCCGGGCCCAGCACCCTGACGCTCACCACCGCATCCGGTGCCCTGGACATCGCGGTGACCGACCACTCGCGCGTACCGCCCGCACCACGGGCCCCGGACCGGGCCGACGGCACCGGCGGCATGGGCCTGCACATCGCCGAGGACCTGGGGGCCAGGGTCTTCACTCAGGTGTTGGCCGACGGCAAGTGCGTGCACGCGGCGTTCGCCGCCTCCTCGGAGAGCAACGAAGCTGCGGGGCGGGGCGGTAGGTAGGCGTAGGGCGCGCGAGGCGCGCGCGGGGCCCCGTCGGGAATGGCCCGGCGGGGCTTTGCCGGTCCGGGCCCGAGAAGAAATCGAGCGGTCTGCTCATACCTCACCACCTCGGCGACGAATACCTGCGTGAGAGCGGAACGCTCGATCGGCAGCGACTGAAGGAGTGCTCATGACGGGACAGCGACTCGAAGTGACGAGCCCCGGGCCTTCCGTCACCCGCGACCGACAGGTGATCGCGGATCCCTCGCTCTCCGGCACGGAGAAGAAGCTCGCGGGAGTGCTCGCGGACGTGGCGAAGGTGGAGGGAGTCACCGCCGACAGCAACTTCTTCACCGATCTGGGAGCCGACTCCCTCGTCATGGCGCACTTCTGCGCCCGTGTCAGGAAGCAGCCGGATCTGCCCCCGGTGTCGATGCACGACGTCTACCGTTCTCCGACCATCCGTGGCCTGGCCCGCTCGCTCGAGAAGCTCGCACCGCCAGGGCCCGAGCGGAACACACCGATACCCGCCGCACCGCCCAACGCTCGCGTCGGCACGACCCCCCGCACACCGCCCCCGGCGACGTCGGCGGGGACGAGCCGCCGCCGACTGGTGACGTGCGGCGCACTGCAGCTGCTGGGCTTCCTCGGCTACGCCCTTCTCCTCGCCGTCGTCACGTCCAGGGGCTACGACTGGATTTCCGCCGCGGCCACCCTGCCCGCCTCCTACCTCCGGTCGGTCGTGTTCGGAGCCGGGCTGCTCGTCGTCCTGTGTGCCCTGCCCGTCATCGCCAAGTGGCTGCTGATCGGTGTGTGGAAGCCCCGGCGGTTTCCCGTCTGGAGTCTCACGTACGTCCGGTTCTGGCTGGTCAAGGCGCTCGTCCGGTCGAGCCCGCTGGTCCTGTTCGTGGGCTCCCCCCTCTACCCGCTCTACCTGCGGGCCCTCGGTGCGCACATCGGCCGGGGCGTGACGTTCCTGTCCCGAACCGTTCCGGTCTGCGCGGACCTCCTGGTGATCGGCGACGGCACGGTCGTCCGCAAGGACGCACTCGTCAGCTGCTACCGCGCACGTGACGGGATGATCGAGACGGGCCCCGTCGCCATCGGGCGCGACGCGGTCGTGTGCGAGGCGACGGTGCTCGACATCGGCACCTCGCTCGGTGACGGATCCCAGCTCGGGCACGCTTCTTCCCTGCACACCGGGCAGGCGGTCCCGGACGGCGCACACTGGCACGGATCGCCGGCCCGGGCCACGGACACCGAGTTCGGGACGGTGGAACCCGTCCGGTGCGGCACCCTCAGGCGGGCCGCGGCCGGGGCCGGCCTGCTGCTCGCGATGCTGACGGTGTACGTGCCGCTGATGGTCGGAGTCCTGGACGTCCTGCTCTCCCGGATCCTGGCGGGGTCCACCCCGTTGGACCGGGGTCAGGCAGCCGTGACGAGCTGGACCCTCTACGCCGACGTGCTGGCGGCCACCGCGGTCGCCTTCTCCGGTGCCGTTCTGGCCGCCCTCCTCGTGATGGGCACGCTTCCCCGCCTGCTCGGGGCACTCGTGAAGCCGGGGCGGACGTATCCGCTGTTCGGAATCCACCACGCACTGCACCGGGCAACCGCGCTGCTCACCAACCGGAACTCCCTGACCAGACTGTTCGGCGACAGCGCGTTCATCGTGCACTACCTCCGGTGGATCGGGTACGACCTCTCCCGGGTGGAGCAGACCGGTTCGAACTTCGGCACCCGGGTCAAGCACGAGAGCCCCTTCCTGAGCAGGGTGGGAACCGGGACCATGGTCGCGGACGGTCTCTCCCTGATGAACGCGGAGTACTCCAGCACCTCGTTCCGCCTGTCGGGAACCTCGATCGGCGCACACAACTTCCTGGGCAACCGGATCGCCTACCCTCCGGGCGGCAGAACCGGCGACAACTGCCTCCTGGCGACCAAGGTGATGGTCCCGGTGGACGGTCCGCTCCGGCACGACGTCGGGCTGCTCGGATCCCCCTCCTTCGAGATCCCCCGGTCGGTACTGCGCGACAGCACGTTCGACGAGTTGGCGCGGGGAGGCGGACTGCGCCGCCGCATGGCGGCGAAGGCCCGGCACAACGCCGTGTCGATGGCGGCGTACCTGTTCACCGGCTGGCTGTACTTCTTCCTCGTCACCGCGGTGTTCGCATGCGCGGCGAGCCTGTACCCGCAGTGGGGAACGATGGTGATCGCCGCGGCCAACGCCGTCGTGCTGCCCTTCACCTTCCTCTACTTCGTCCTGGTCGAACGGATCGTCACGGCCCTGCACCCCCAGGGACCGCTGTTCTGCTCGATCTACGACCGGCGCTTCTGGCACCGGGAGCGGTACTGGAAGGTCCCGTCCGAGACGTATCTGCAGGCCCTCAACGGCACCCCCTTCAAGAACGTCGTCTGGCGCCTGCTCGGTGTGCACATCGGCTCCCGGGTCTTCGACGACGGTTGCAGCCTGACGGAGCGCGCCATGGTCACCGTCTCAGACGGATGCACCCTCAACGCGGGCAGCGTCGTGCAGTGCCACTCGCAGGAGGACGGCACGTTCAAGTCCGACCGCAGTGTGCTCGGCTCCGGGTGCACCCTCGGCGTCGGAGCGCTCGTGCACTACGGCGTGACGGTCGGGGACGGGGCCGAACTGGGCGCCGACTCCTTCCTGATGAAGGGCGAGACCGTTCCGGAGCACGCCCGCTGGGCGGGGAATCCGGCCCGCCCGGTGTCCGACGACAGTGGAGGTGAACGGTGATGGCGACGACAGCCCGGACCGACGGACGCGTCCCGGGATCAGCGGTACCCGACGCCGGCGGTCGCACCACCGTCCCGCGATGGACCACGCATCCCCTGCCCGGCACGGCGGAGACGACCACTCCCCTGCCCGACGACACGGTGGCACGCCTGCACCGGCGGGCCGGCGAACTCGGTGTACCGCTCACCGCGATCCTCCTGGCCGCGCACGCGAAGGTACTGGCCGTACTCTCGGGCGACCCCGTCGTCCGCAGCGGTCTCCGACCCCGGGCCCGGGTCACGCCTCAGGCCCTGGAGGTGGTGGTCTCCCCCGGCAGTTGGCGTGACCTCGTGTTCGCCGCAGCGCGGGCGCGGACGGCCGCCCTCTCCGCCGTGCCCGAGGCACGGCCGGCCGCGCCCCCCGAAGTGGTGTGGGAACAAGCCGACGGGCAGCCTCCCGCCCTGCGCGACGACGACGGCACCGTCCTCGCCGTCGCGGCGGAATCGGACAACGGCACGACCACCCTGCGCCTGCGCTACCGGACCGACGTGATGGACGCGGACCACGCCGCCCGGATCGGCGGCTACCACCTCGCCGCACTCGAACGGATCGCCACCGATCCGGACGCCCCGCACGAGGGAAGCACCCTGGTGTCGGCGGAGGAGGTCCGCCACCAACTCGACACGCTCGCCGGACGGCGCCGCGCACTGCCGGACCGCCGCTGCCACGAACTGTTCGAAGAACGGGCGAGAACGTGTCCGGACACCGTCGCGATCGTGCACGGCGACCGGTCGTGGACGTACCGGGAACTCGACGTACGGGCCAACCGGCTGGCCCACGCCCTCCTCGCCCGCGGGCTGCGCGCCGAGGACGTCGTCGCGGTGGTGACCGGGCGCGGGCTGGGCTGGGCGGCTGCCGTACTCGCCGTCCTCAAGGCGGGCGGGGCCTATCTGCCCGTCGACCCCGAGTGGCCTGCGGAGCGGATGGCCACCACGCTCACCCGCGCGGCGTGCACCCACGTGCTCACCGATCCGGGGAGCGCCACCCACGTGGACCGCGCGCTCGCCTCCCTCCCCGGCACGCACAGGCTCCTCGTTCCGGACATCACCGACCGACCGGGCGACGACCGACCGGGCGACGACGCGTCCCCCGGCGTCGAGGTCGGGCCGGACCAGCTCGCGTACGTGTTCTTCACCTCCGGCTCCACAGGAGAGCCCAAGGGCGCCATGTGTGAGCACGCAGGCTTCCTCAACCACCTCTTCGCCAAGATCGACGACCTGCACGTCGGCGAGGACTCCGTCGTGGCGCAGACCGCTTCCCAGTGCTTCGACATCTCGTTGTGGCAGCTGTTGGCCGCACTGACGACCGGCGGGCGCACACTGCTGGTCGACCGGGAGACGGTCCTCGACACCGACCGGTTCCTGGCCACGATCGCCGAGGAGGGTGTCACCGTCCTCCAGGTCGTGCCCTCGTATCTGGACGTCGTCCTCACCACGCTCGCGCGCAGCCCCCGTGCACTGCCCGACCTGCGGTACGTGTCGGTCACCGGTGAGACGCTCAAGAGCCGGCTCGCCGAGCGGTGGTTCGCCACCGGACCCGGTGTGCCGCTGGTCAACGCCTACGGACTGACCGAGACGTCCGACGACACCAATCACGAGGTGATGTACGAGGCCCCCGCAGACGGCCGCGTTCCCCTCGGCCGCCCCGTGAACAACGTGCGCGTCCACGTGGTGGACGACCAACTGGTACCAGTGCCCCTGGGCGCCCCCGGTGCGATCGTCTTCTCCGGCGTCTGTGTCGGCCGCGGCTACGTCAACGACGCCGAGCGCACCCGACTCGCCTACACGACCGACCCCCACGATCCCGGACGGCGCCTCTTCCGGAGCGGCGACACCGGACGTTGGCTGCCCGACGGGAAGTTGGAGTTCCTGGGTCGCGGGGACACACAGGTGAAGATCCGGGGCTTCCGCATCGAGATCGGGGAGATCGAGAACACGCTGCCGCGCGTCCCCGGCATCCGCGACGGCGCCGTCGTGGTGGCAGGTCCGGAGAACCGCGCCCGGCTCACCGCCTTCTGCACCGGCCCGGCCGCGACCGACCAGGAGTACCTGCGCCGCGGGCTCGAAGACCTGCTGCCCGCCTACATGGTCCCGGACTCCTTCCGCTGTCTGGAGAGCCTGCCGCTCACCGCCGCCGGCAAGACCGACCGGAAGGCACTCACGGCGCTCGCCGAGGGACGCGCCGCGGCCGAGGACACCTGTCAGCCGCCGCGCACCCCCACCGAGCGACGGCTCGTCGCGGCCTGGGCGACCGCACTCGGCACACCCGCCGGGCGGATCGGGCGGCAGGGAAACTTCTTCGACCTGGGAGGCACTTCCCTGTCGGCCGTCCGCCTCCTGGTCTGCCTGGACCGGACAGTCTCCCTGCGCGACCTCACCGGCCACCCGACCCCCGCCGACCTGGCGGAACTGATGGACGCCCGGGACGACCCGGCGACCCGTCTTCCGCAGCCCCCGCCGCCACCGGGCTCCCCCGCCCGCACGGCACAGACCTGAAGTTCCCGCGCACGACACGTCCGAGGAGAACGTCATGCTGTCCGCACTGTTCCGCAGGCCCACGACCGACGCCGAGCCGACCGGCCCCGCCGCGACGTCCGCGGTCACCGAAGGACCTCCCGTACTCGACGCCCGGGGCGCCGCGGATCCGGCCGCCTGGGCCGCCGAGCACCGACGGGCCCTGCGCGACCTGGTCGCCGAACACGGCGCGGTCACGGTCCGCGGCCTCGATCTGCGCACCCCGGAGGATGTGGTGCCGGTCCTCCACCGCTTGGCGGATCCCGCGACGGAGCGGGAGGCTTTCGCTCCTCGCGACACCTACGCCGAGGGCCTCTACTCCTCGTCCGTCTGGCCGCCCAACCAGCCCATGTGCATGCATCACGAGCTGAGTTACACGACCCGGTGCCCCGGCCTGCTCCTCTTCGCGTGCCTCCGGGCACCCGAGGAGGGTGGCGCCACGGCCCTCGCCGACTCGTCCGCCGTACTGGCGGACCTGCCGACGGACGTGACCGAACGGTTCGCACGGCAGGGCTGGCTCCTGACGCGCTCGTACAACGACGAGATCGGCGCCACTCTGCACCAGTCCTTCGGCACCGACGACCACGCCGCCATCGACACGTACTGCCGCGACCACGGCATCGACCGCTCCTGGCAGCCGGACGGATCCCTGCACACCCGGCAGCACCGGAACGCCGTGGTCGGCCATCCGCTCTCCGGCCGCCCCTGCTGGTTCAACCAGATCGCGTTCCTCAACGAGTGGACCCTCGCCCCCGAGGTGCGGGAGTTCCTCGTCGAGGAGTACGGATCCGACAACCTCCCCTTCAACACCCGCTACGGCAACGGCGACCCCGTCTCCCCCGACACCGTCGACCGGATCAACGAGGCGTACGAGGCACACACCGTGCGCCGGCCCTGGCACGCCGGCGAGCTGATGCTCGTCGACAACATCGCCACCGCGCACAGCCGGGAGGCGTACGAGGGGACCCGGGACGTCGTGGTCGGGATGGGAGACCCCGTCTCCCCCGCCCGCTCCCTCCGGCTCGCCACGGACACCGGGAGGGCAGCCGCATGACCACCGTGAACACCGCTCCCGGCACGGCGCCGCCCACGAGCCCGCCGGCCGTACCGCCCTTCGCGGTCATCCCGGGCAGCAAAGTCGAGGACGTGCTCCGGGGCAGGGAGAAGACCGTGGTGGAGGTCGTGGAGGACACGTACCGCCTGCACGGTGCCCTTCAGACCGTCAACCCCCCGTCCTCCTTCCTGCGCTTCCGCGACCGGCCGAGGTCCCGGATCATCGCGCTGCCCGCCTCCCTGGGCGGCGAGAACCCGGTGGACGGCCTCAAGTGGATCTCCAGCTTCCCGGCCAACGTCACGGCCGGCATACCCCGGGCGTCGGCCGTGCTCATCCTCAACGACTACGCCACGGGCTACCCCTTCGCCTGCATGGAGAGCTCGATCATCAGCGCCGCCAGAACCGCGGCGTCCGCGGCGTCCGCCGCCGACCGGCTCAGCGCGGGACGACCGCGTCCCACCCGACTGGGGTTCGTCGGCACCGGCCTGATCGCCCGCTACATCCACACGTATCTCGAGGGAACCGGTTGGTCCTTCGACGCCATCGGGGTGCACGACGTGTCCCCCGACAGCGCGGCCGGTTTCCGGGCCTACCTCGAACAGTCCGGAGCGGTCGGCCGCGTGACCGTGCACCGAAGCGCCGAAGAGGTCGTCCGCCAGAGCGATCTGATCGTCTTCGCCACCGTGGCCGACCGGCCCCACGTGGACGCACCGTCCTGGTTCGCCCACAATCCGGTGGTGCTGCACGTGTCCCTGCGCGACCTCGCGCCGCAGGTACTGCTCAACGCCACCAACGTCGTCGACGACGTCGACCACTGCCTGCGTGCTTCCACCTCTCCCCACCTCACCGAGCAACTCACCGGCAACCGCGACTTCCTGCTCGGCACGCTCGACGACGTCATGGCGGGCCGGGTGACGGTACCGCCCGACCGGCCGGTGGTCTTCTCCCCGTTCGGGCTGGGCGTGCTCGACCTCGCGGTCGGCAAGTACGTCTACGACGAGGTGGCCCGCTCCGGTGAGCTCCGGACCATCGACGACTTCTTCCACGAACTGAGCCGGTACGGCTGATACCGGGCCGACCGGCGTCCACCATCCGCAGCCACCGAGGAGACATCGTGCCCGTCATCTCCGTACCCGAGGCCTTCAACGAGGAGGACCTCTACGTCGACCTCGCCCCGATGATCGGCCACCGGCTCTTCCTCAAGTGCGAGGGGTTCAACTTCGCCGGTTCGATCAAGCTGAAGGCCGCCACCGAAATGGTCGAATCCGCCGAACGCAACGGGATCCTGACACCTGACTCCGTCCTGGTGGAATCCTCCTCCGGCAACCTCGGCGTCGCCCTCAGCATGATCGCGGCCGGCAAGGGCTACCGCTTCATCTGCGTGACCGACTCGCACTGCAACCTGACCACGCGCCAGATGATGGAAGCGCTGGGCAGCCAGGTGCACGTCGTCTCCGACGAGGGTGGCGCCGGCGGCCTGCTGGGCGCCAGGCTCGCGCACGTACGAAGTCTGTGCGCGGCGGACGACCGGCACGTGTGGCTGAGCCAGTACACCAACGCCGACAACTGGAAGGCTCACTACTTCCGGACCGCTCCGGCCATCGCCCACCGGTTTCCGCGGCTGGACGTCCTGTTCGTCGGCGTCGGCACCACGGGCACGCTGATGGGATGCGCGCGCTGGTTCCGCGACGCGCACCGGCCGGTGCGCGTCGTGGCCGTGGACAGCGTCGGTTCGGCCATCTTCGGCGGACCCCCGGGCCGCCGTATGATCCCTGGACTGGGCATGAGCATGCGCCCCCCGCTGCTCGACGAGACGTACGTCGACGAGGCGGTACGCGTCGAGGAGGCCGACAGTGTCCGCACCTGCCGGGCTCTCGCCAGGCGCGGCTTCCTCTTCGGGGGTTCCACCGGAACCGTGGTCAGGGGAGCGGCGGACTGGCTCGCCCGGCGCGGAGAGCCAGACCTCACCACGGTGGCGATCGCACCGGACCTCGGCGAGCGTTACCTCGACACGGTCTACCAGACCAACTGGGTACAGGCCCTCTACGGTGACGAGGCGCTCGTCCCGCAGGAAGCGCTCGTCCCGCACGAACCGTCCGTCGGAACGCCCTGCACACGCGAGCCGGACACGGCCGACCGGCTGGTCCGCTGAGGCCGACGCCTGACACGCCGCCGCCCCCCACATCTGGGG